>JBBQMI010000431.1:0-2490 GCA_038328825.1 Acidimicrobiia bacterium
CGTCGCCGCTCGCTTCGCCGGTTCCGTTCGGGAAGAACTGTCCGCCGAGGGTCACGCGCGCGCTCTCGTCACCGAAGACCTCGTCGAAACCGGCCTCGGGGAGATAGGCCGACGCGGCCATCGCCGACGGGAGGTTCGCGATCCCGATCCATCCGAGTGAACCGTCTTGCCACGCCAACTCGATCCACGTTTCGATCACGTCGGCGAACGACGGCTCGGAGCCCCCGGCCTCGGGCGGGTTCAAGTAGGTCATGAGCCCGCTGGTCCACAAGGCATCCACCATCGGCGCCGACAGCGTGCGCCCCGCCTCCGACGCCGCCGCCTCGCGGCTGCTGACCTCGCGGAGCGTGCGCGCGGCCCCTGGTCCATCGAGTGTGATTCCCAACGCAGCTCGTCCTCCGGGGCGGTCGACTGGAGTCACCGACGCTATCCGTGCCGGCCGCGCGGCTGCGTCGCAGAGCACGCGACGGCGCGCCCGTACGCTGGCTCGGTGGGCAACCTCTTCACGATCACCTTGTATGACGGTCCGGTGGTTCCCGAGCGCTGGTCCGCCGCAGAGCAGCAGGCGATCCGGAAGGCGACCGGCGCGGTCCCGCAGCGACCCGGGATACCGGGTCCGGTCGTCAGCGATCCCGACGGCCGACCCGTGCTGGCGATCTCGAGGTACAGCGCGGTGCGTCCCGATCCCGCCAGCCGGGGACTGTTGAGCACCGCCGAGGTGCTCGAACCCGCGCCCGCCGGTGCGTCGTGGCCCGCGTCGGGGCGGATCGAGCACCCCGGGATCGGTTGGACGACCTACCGGTACGAGGATCTCGAGGGTGGGCTCCGCGGCGAGGGCATCGCGTCGGTCGGTCGGGGGTCGGTCTGGGGTCAGTGGGAGGGCGCGGTCGTGCGATCCGGTGAGCACGCGTGGACGCTCGACGACATCATCCGCCCCGAGTCCGACGACGAGCGTGCCCGACGCGAGCGCCGCTGGTTCCCCCGCTCCGAGCGACGCCTCGGCGAACGGGTCCTCGGTCACCGGTTCGTGCCGGCCGACGGTACGGAGTCGGGGCAGCTCACGTGGAGCGGCGATCACCAGCCCGATCACCACGAGCACCCCTACACGTGGCACCTCGAGTGGGACACCCACCCCGACGACTGCGTGCTCGTCGCGGCGATGGCGAGCGCGCTCCGGTTCATGGCACACGTCGGGTCGATGCTGTCGACCTCGTGATCCACGGGCCCACCGGCGACGGGGCCAACCGCGACGGGCCGTCGACGTTACGAGAAGCGGAGCCGAGCCGTCACTGACGCAGGAGCGAGAGGAGCCGGAGGACCTCGAGGTACAACCAGACGATCGTGACGGTGATGCCGAACGCGCCGTACCACTCCATCGGCTTCGGTGCGCCACCGACGATCATCCGGCGGATGAACTCGAAGTCGAGGAACAGGTTGAGGGCGGCAACGAAGCAGATCACCACGCTGATCCCGATCCCGAGCGGGGTCGGCTGGTTCCAGAACGTGAGGTCGACGCCGAAGATCGAGAGCAGGAACGACGCGAGGTAGAGGACGAAGATCCCGGCCGTCGCACCGATCACCACGAAGATGAACTTGTTGGTGACCTTGACCGCGCCGCTCATGTAGAGCACGAGGCACACGACGAAGACCGCGAGGGTCGCGAGCACGGCCTGGAGCACGATCCCGCTCCACTGCGCCTCGAACACACGCGAGATCGCGCCGAGGAAGACACCCTCGGCGATCGCGTAGGCCGGCGCGGCGACGGGTGCCGCCTTCGGACGGAAGATGCAGACCAGCGCGAGTCCGAACGCGACGAGCACCGAGATCCAGATCCAGCCGGGGATCGCCACGTCGCCCGCCGCGTTCTCGGTGACCTGCGACCACCCGAACGCGCCCCCGGCAAGGAGGAGCAACCAGAGGAAGAACGTCTTGGCGAACGTGCCGTTGAGCGACATCGTCGCGGTCGCGGGCGGAGCCGTCGGAGGTGGTGTCGGCGGTACACCCGTGGCGGTTCCCGGGCGCGCGGGCGCGGCCCAGCCGGGCTCGAACTCGTCCGCGGTCGAGGTGAACCGCTTGTCGGTCAAGACGGGGTTCGCCACTGTTCCTCCGGGTCTCGTGTCAGCGGACGTGCTCAGGATAGGGGGCCGACGGGCCGGGTGGTCGGCGGGTCGCCGGCGCCAAACGAAGAGATCCTGACCATGGAGATCGTGCGCAACGACGACGGAACCCTGCTCGTACCGGTGACCCCGGCGCGCCGCCACGACGGCCGGTTCGGTGTCGTGGCGGTTCCGCGAACTCACCGCCGAGCGCGAACGCGAATCCCCGGCGCAGCTGCGTCACCGTCGCCCGCCCATGGCAGCACCGTATCCAGACGCCGGTCACGCCCGCCCGGGCCGGTGATCGGTGCGTCGGTCCCATCGGCGAGTTCCTCGGTCGGGAGCATGCTGCCGTGCCCGCCTACGACGATGACGAGGTCGTCGTCGTGGGACT
>JBBQMI010000432.1:0-2486 GCA_038328825.1 Acidimicrobiia bacterium
TCGTGCTGATCGTCGCGGCCATGGTCGTCTTCTGGCTGGTGGAGGTGTTGGCGTTCGTGCTCCTGCTGCCGTTCAGCCACAAGGCGGTGAACCGGCCCCGCTTCCTCTGGAGCACCGACTGAGGTTTCAGAGGCGGCATCACCGGGAACGTCACACGGGGTTCGGGGTGGGCGGTGGCTTCGGAACACACGCGCCGCCGCCTGCACCGAACTGATCGTCGGCCACCGCGTGCACGAGCTTCGAGAGCACGTCGTTCGCGTCCTCGCCGAGTTCGCGGGCTTCGGCGATCGTCGCCTCGATGATCGCGCTGGCGAGGCTCTTGCCGGCCGTGCCGTGGGCCTTGATCCACTCGCTGCGTTGCAGTTCCTCGAGCTGCAACCAGGTCGAGATCCGGTCGAGTTGCTCCGAGGTGGCATCGAAGCCCAGGGTGCAGTGGAAGAAGGGGAGGAGATCGGCCCGGTAGTCGTGACCCTTCGCCTCGAACTGGCCCGGCACGACGTTCGCCGAGTTCTTCATGTCGACGAGCACCTGGAAGAACGTGGTGGTGGGAACCCACCGCATGGCGTGGGGCACGTGCGTCGGCCGCGTCTCCGCCGGGCCGAGCCACTCGGGCGCCTGGATCATCAGCTCGGGTCCGAACACCGCCACGCCGTCGTCGTGGTGGGTGATCATCACGTAGCGGAGCTTCTCCCGCTCGGCGGGGTCGAGTGCCTCCCACTCCGAGATCTCGCTGAACACACCGACGAGTCCGGCGTCGACGTCGGGCCGGTCGTCGTAGAGGATCTGCTCCTTCCACTTGCTGAAGTGCGGCGTACCGATCCAGATCGAGTGGTCGATGCCGGTCTCGACCAGCCCCTGAGTACCGCGGTCGACGAAGGGGTCCTGGCTCGTCCACGCGCCGAGGCTCTCGCCGAACAAGACGAGCTTCGGTCGGCGGTCAGCCGGCATCGTGGTGAGGCGGGCGTGGAGCGCGTCGAGCAGGAGCCGGGCCTGGCGTCGCCCCTCGTTCACCTGACCGAGCGACAGCACCGACGGCTTCGCCGCGTACTGCATCGCAACGGCGGCGCAGTCGCCGCGCGCGAGGAACTCGAGCGCGTTCACCGCGGCGTAGTTCACGTAGCCGGTGCCGGTCGGGGAGTCGACGAGGAACCACTTCCGGTCCCAGGCGCCGGTGCGGTCGAGCTCGGCGACAACAAGATCGACGCGGGCGGCTTCATCGGCGGCGCTCTCGAGTCCGACGTACACCCGGATCGGCGGCGCGCAGGCGTCTTCGCCCATCACCGTGCGGATCTTCTCCTCCGAGCTGACGGTCCAGGCGAACCGGCGTCCCTGGCGGGCCAAGCTCGAGAAGTCGACGAGGCTGTCGAGACTGCCCGACACAAGCGGGTTCGGCGGGGGGACGTCGAAGGCGGCCTCGACCGAGGTCTCCTTCTTCTCGATCGACCCGAACACCTTCTCCACCAGCAGGCGGGTCGCGCCGGTCAGCGCCAGCATCGCCGCGAGGTGCCCGACCGGGCGCAGCAACTCCGGGTTCACCCGCACCACCCGGGCGAGGCTCTTCGACACCGCGTCGGCGAGCACCCGTTCGCCGAGCCCCATCGACGACACCGCGCCCGTGACGAGCACACCGAGCGCGAGCGCCTTGGCCGGCGACGCGGCGACGCCCTGTGGGGGGAGGCCGGTGTCGAGGTGCTCGGCCTTGCGCCGTCGGTACTCACCGACCACCGCGAGCACGCTCGCCGCGGGCACGACCATCGGGACGGTCCCCTTCGACCTGCCCCGGCTGAAGACGAACGCCTCCTGGAGCACGCCGATGATGGCCCCGGCCCCGCCCGATGCCGCGAGCACGAAGCCGCCGGTGCGGGCGCCCGCACGCGGCAACGGTTCGCGATGTCGTTGGCGCAGCAACCGCTGGATCCCGATGCCCGCGCCCACCGCAACGAGGTCGAGAGCGATGGTCGCCTGGCTCCACGTGCGGTCGTCGAACTGGCGGCCCTTGCGCTTCCCGCCGCCGAGCACCAGCAACGCACCCGCCTGGATCGACTCCTGCACGAGCGAGACGAGCGCGTGGTTGGCGGCGATCGACAGACCGGTGACGATCGCCTGGTCCAAGGTGTCGCGCGGCATGAGCGTGCGCTGGAACGTCAGTGGCACGTTCATCCCGGCGACGAGGATCCCCGCCTGGTCGGCACGGTGGGCGAGCGAACCCGAGTAGCGACTGCGCGGCATTCCGGCACGCTATCCGGCGGGCACCGGTAGGGTGATCCTCCGGACCTGCCATTCGGTCGAGGGGGAATGCGATGGCCTACGTGAGCGGACGTGTGGTGCATGATGCCGACGCGCACATCATGGAGACGCCGACGTGGCTCCGGGACCACGCCGATCCCGACCTGCGGGATCGCATCGCGCCGCTCGCGCTCAGCAGCGGGAACGAGCTGCGCCAGACCGGTGACCCCGCGGAGCAGCTCCGCGATCTCGACGCCGCG
>JBBQMI010000433.1:0-2483 GCA_038328825.1 Acidimicrobiia bacterium
TGGTGCAGGTCATCACCGGCTTGGCCCGACTCGCCGAGGACCGGACCGACGTCGTGAGCGTGGATCTCAACCCACTCATCGTCGTCGACGGTCGCCCGATCGCGGTCGACGCACTCGTCGAGGTGGCGTCGTGAGCGCCACCGATCGCACCGAGCAGTTCCGAGCCCTGTTCGAGCCACGCGCAATCGTCGTCGCCGGCGCGTCGAGCCATCCGGGCAAGTTCGGGTTCGTCACGCTCCACAACGTGTTGAGTCAGGGCTACACCGGGGGAGTGTTCGCCACGAATCGCGATGGCGGAACCATCCTCGGGATCGACACCGTCCCGAGCATCGACGACCTCCCGGCTGGCGCGCCGATCGACCTCGTCTTCGTCTGCACCCCGGCCGCCGCGAACACCGAACTGCTGCTCGCGTGCGCGCGTCGTGGCATCACAGCTGCGTTCGTCACCAGCGCGGGGTACGGCGAGGCCGGTGACGCCGGTCGGGCCGCCGAGCGCGAGCTCGTCGATCTCGCGAACGAACTCGGGATCCTGCTCGCCGGTCCGAACGGCCAAGGGGTCGTGAGTACGCCGGCGCAGCTCTGCGCGCAGATCGTGGCGCCGTATCCACCCGCCGGCTCGATCGGCGTCGCGAGCCAGAGCGGCAACTTCGTGTCGAGCTTCCTCAACTACTCCGTCCAGACCGGCATCGGCATCAGCCGCGCGGTCAGCGCGGGCAACGCCGCCATGATCACCGTCCCGGACTACCTCGACTTCTACGCCGACGACCCCGCCACCACCGTGGGGCTCGCTTACGTCGAGGGCATTGCCGACGGCCGCGCCTTCTACGACCGCATCCGCACCGTCGCCGACCGCATGCCGCTGGTGCTGCTGAAGGGTGGCGCCACCGCGGGCGGCCAGCGCGCCGCGGCCAGCCACACCGGCGCACTCGCGAGCGACGACCGCGTCTTCGACGGTATGTGTCGCCAAGCCGGCGCCATCCGCGCCGCGACCGTGGAGGAAGCGTTCGAGGCTGCGGCCAGCTTTGCGACCCAACCACTGCCGAAAGGCCCCAACGTCGCGGTGATGACGACGGCCGGCGGATGGGGAGTGGTGACTGCCGACGCGATCACCGCGAACCGCCAACTCCGTCTCGCACCCATGCCCGCCGATCTCCTGGCCGAGATCGACACGAAGCTCCCGCCGCGTTGGAGCCGGAACAACCCGATCGACCTGGCGGGCGGCGAGACCCGCGACACGATTCCCGAAGTGATGGCGATGGTCGCCAGTCACGATGCCATCGACGCGGTCGTGTACCTCGGGCTCGGGATCCAGAGCAACCAGGCCCGGCTCATGCGTGAGGGCCGCTTCTACCCGGGCGACGGGCTGGAGCGGATCGTCGACTATCACGAACGCCAAGACGTGCGCTTCGCCGAGGCCGCGGCCGAGATCAGCATCACCACCGGGAAGCCGATCCTCACCGCCACCGAACTCGCCGTCGCATTCCCCGACAACGCCGGACCCCGCGCGGTACGCGAGAGCGGGCGACTCTGTTACGCGTCGTCGAACCGCGCCGTCACCGCGCTCGGGCACCTGTACCGCTACGCCCAGTTCCGCGCTCGGCGCGGCCTTGCGTAAGCCCGGACGCCGATGAGCCGACGGTCGCGCCGCGCACGCGGCAGCCTCGTTCGTCGCAGCCTCGTCGTGGTCCTCGCGGTCGTGGCGACGGTCGCCGTCATCGGTGCGTTCCAACCACCGGAAGCCGCGAAATCGAGACCGCTCGGGCCATCACTCGGAACTCCACTGTGGTCGGTCCGGCGCACACCCCAGCCGGTGACCGACGCCGTCGGCGCTCAGCGCCTCCAGACCGCGCTGACGGCGGCCACCGGCGGGAATCGCGCGTGCTTCGATGTCCGATCCGGCGAGATCCTCCTCGCCACCGCTGCCCCCGACACCGCGTTGATTCCTGCGAGCACGATCAAGTTGATCACCGCGACCGCGGTGCTCGACCAGCTCGGCAAGGGCTTCCATTTCACGACGACGGTCCAAAGTGCCGGCGCACCTCGCGCCGGAACCGCCGACCGGTTGTATCTCGTCGGGCACGGGGATCCACTCCTCGCCACCCCGGAGCGCATTGCCCGGGACCAGCAGGACCCGGAGACCGCCGGATTGGCGACGACGCCACTCGCCACGCTCGCCGAGCGCATCAAAGCCGCGGGTATCACCACGATCCCCGGCGGGATCGTCGGTGTCGACACTCGCTACGAAGCCGTCCGCTACGCAGCCGACTGGCCGGCGTCCACCCGCGCGGCGATCGGTCCGATCGGAGCGCTCACGGTCAAGGACGGCTACTCCGGCCCCGCTGGGTCCGGAGGCGCGGTGAGCGACCCGGCGCTCAACGCCGCCGCCGAGCTCACCCGGCTCCTCAACGGACTCGGCGTCACCGCCGGAACCCCGACCCACGGCGATGCCCCACCGAAGACCGAAGCCGTCGCGTCGATCGATT
>JBBQMI010000434.1:0-2480 GCA_038328825.1 Acidimicrobiia bacterium
GTGAGCATGTAGCTCATGAGGTCGTCGGCGGGTTCGGCGCGGCGACGCCCCGCGAGCTCGATCGCGTACATCGCCATCTCGATCGTCGCGCTCATCGCCTCGTCGCCCGAGTCGACGGCGATGTCGGGATCCTGGCCGCCCGAGTTCTGCTCCGACCAGGCGTGGATCTTCGGCCAGTCTTCGCGCGGGATCCCGACGAGCTCGCCCACGACCTGCGACGGGAGGTGCGCGCACACGTCGTGCACGAAGTCGATCGTCGCGCCGTCGTCGACCCGGCCGAGGATGGCCCGGCACATCGCACGGATGCGCGCCTCCAGCTCGCCGATGACCGCGGGTGTGAACCGGGGCGCGACGTTGCGGCGGTGGTCGAGGTGGCGCGGTGGATCCATCGCCAGGAGCATGTCGCGCATCATCGCGAGCGTCTCCGGCGGGAGGTCCTCGAGCACCACCCCGCCGAGCTCAGCCGAGAAGATCTTGGGATGCCGAGCGACGTTGGTCACATCGGCATGGCGGAGCACGGCCCAGTAGCCCGTACCGTCGGGCATCGGCTGCCAGTGCACCGGATCCTCCGCTCGCAGCCGTTCGAACTCGGCGTGGGGCGGGGCCTCGACGTAGGTGTCGGGGCTGTACAGGTCGACGTCGACGAGGTCGGTCACAACGCTCCTGACTCCACTGGGCGGTCAGTTCGGGGTGGTGAGGAGATCAGCGTACGCCGGGTGCTCGCGGATGTACGCGGCGACGAACGGGCATCGTCCTTGGCTCATGGTGCGACCCCGAGCTCTTCGACGTCGTGGAGCATGCGCCAGAGGATCCGCACGTCACGACGGGCGAACCGCCACGTGCCGTCGGCGGCGTGACGCGCGTACTCGTCGTCGTACCGGATCGCGACCACGCGATCGCGCGCCGGCGGGCCGGCGGCGTCGTCGACCGTGCGGAGGTGGTGGGCGAAGCAGGAAGTCTGGCCCGACACGGCGTCTCCCTCTCCCCGCACGGCGTGGTTGCCGACGAAGTGGAAGGTTCGCAGGTAGCGCCGCACGCCCGCCAGCATGCCCCCGATGGCGTCACCTTCCCAACGCCGCACCTCACCGGTGGCGTCGTGGACGACGAGGACCGCGTCGGGCGTGAAGAGCGAGCTGAACAAGGCGGCGTCGAGCGCATCGACCGACAGTCCGTAGGCCTCGACGAGCTCCCGCAGCGCCAGCCGATCCTCGACGGGGAGCACTACGACGCGGGCAACGGGTGCTGCTGGAAGAACTTCCAGATGATGTCGTTCGCCGAGATCGAGAACGTGGTCTTGCCGACAATCGGTTCGATGCTCTTCGAGAACTGGCTCCCCGGCCACGAGTGACCGCCGCCGGTGACGCGGTACAGCTCAACGGTCGCGTCCTTCGGGCACGGGTAGCGGATGAGGGTCACGTCGTCGGCGACGCGGGTCCGCTTCGGCGGCTTGGAACAGCCGTTGCGATTCGCCCACGCCGCAGTGATCACCGGGATCACGGTGCCCTTCGACGCCGCCGCGAGCTGTTCAGGGGTCGCGGTCTCGCCGATCGACTTCCCCGATCCGTCGGGATTCGGGAGAGACGCCACGTTGGGCCCGTAGCCCCCCTGGTAGGCGATGAAGGGGTCCTCGGTGCCGTGGATGGCCACGATAGGGACCGGTCGCGTCGGCTTGCAGCCTTTGGGATTGCGGATCCCGGCCGCGGGCGCGATCGCGGCGATGCGGTCGGCGTAGGTGCACGCGACCGCCGAGATCATGAACGCGCCGTAGGAAAACCCGGTCGCGTACACGCGGTTGGTGTCGACACAGAGCGCGGATTCGACCTGGTCGAGCAGCTTGCCGACGAACACGTCGTCGGCCGATCCCACGTCGACCGTCCAGTTCTGCACCGCGCCCGGCGCCTGCGGCGTGAGCGTGATGAAACCGTGGGTGTCGCCGTACCCCTCGAGGCCCGTCTGCGCGCGGTGGATCGCCGCACCCTCGGAGTACCCGTGGAAGTCGACGACGACGGGGAGGGGTGTCGTACCGTCGTACGTGGGCGGAACGTGCTGGAAGTAGCTGTAGGTCACACCGGCTGAGACAACCGTCTGCTGGGTCTCGCCCGGCGCCACCGCCGGCGTGCTCCCGCATCCGCTCGAGGTCTTGGCGCGCACCTTCGCAGGTACGCCCGAGGCGCCGGCCAACGGTGCGACGCCGACCGCGGCGATCACGATGGCGACGACGATGAACGCGCGAACCGAACGCATGGTGCTTCCCCCCCCAAGGCCCGCCCGGAGGTCGTCCCCGCACGGAAGTCGGACACTAGTCAGCCGTCGCCGGACGCCGGCTTCGCCTGCCACCGCGCCGGGCGCTTCTCGGCGAAGGCGCGCGGGCCCTCCTCCTGATCGGGATGGCCCCAGAGTCCGGCGAGCTCACCCGAGCCCGTCCGACACGCGTCGGTGAGACCGGACTCGAGCGCACCCCACAGGGCGCGCTTCGTGGC
>JBBQMI010000435.1:0-2478 GCA_038328825.1 Acidimicrobiia bacterium
GCCTCGCCGCCGACATGGTGAGCTCGGAGCTCATGGACCGAGGCGCCGGCGGCGTGTCGGTGAACGTCGGCGGCGACCTCAGGGTCCGGGGCGAGGCGCCCGACGGCGAGGCCTGGCGGATCGCGATCGACGATCCCTGGCGGCGCACCGAACCCATCGCCCGGATCCGGATCCGCGACGGTGCGGTCGCGACCAGCTCCCGACTCAGCCGCCGCTGGGTCCGCACCGACGGCGCGGTCCGTCACCACCTGCTCGACCCCGACACCGGGACGAGCGCCCGCACGCCGGTGCTCGCCACCACGGTCGCGGCCGCGGCCGGGTGGCAGGCCGAGGCCTTGTCGAAGGCCGTGTTCCTCGACGCACACCGCGGGATGGAACTCGTGAACGCGCGCGGGTCGGCCGCGTTGGTCATGCTCCCCGATGGTCTCGTGACAACGCGCGGCTGGTCTGTGCTCACCGACACGGCGATGGCCGACTCCGGCACGCGGTCGTGAGCAGCCAGCTGTGGTGGTACGTCGCCCGGGCAGGTGGGATCGTCGCCTGGGTCCTGCTCGCGTCGAGCGTGGTGCTCGGCCTCTTCCTGTCGACCCGCGTCCGCCCGCTCAACGCGCCCCCGGCGTGGACCACCGACCTGCACCGCTTCCTCGGCGGCCTCGCCACGATCTTCGTCGGCGTGCACGTGGGCGCGATCATGCTCGACTCCTACACGTCGTTCGGCCCGGCCGACGTGCTCGTCCCCTTCGCGTCGGCGTGGCATCCCCTGTGGGTCGCGTGGGGGATCGTCGGCATGTACCTGCTCCTGGCGGTGGAGCTCACCTCGCTGGCGCGACAGCGGATGCCCCGCAAGCTCTGGCACGCGGTGCACCTCGCGTCGCTCCCGCTGTTCGCGTTCGCGACCGTGCACTTCGCCTGCGCCGGCACCGACGCGGGCAATCCGATCGCGGTGTTCGGGATGATCCTGCTCAGCGGGGTGGTCACGGCGTTCCTGATTCGGCGGTTCGGTCGCCGACCCTCACCGCCGGCCCCGGTCAGCCGGCGGCCGGTACGAGACCGCCGTCCCTCACCGACAGCCCCGGTCGGCCGGCGGCCGGTACGCAACCGCGTCGGGGGTTGACCGGGCACGCGTGAAGTCGAACGCCTCGGCCAGGTTGCGCGCGTTGCGGTCCCGGACCCCGAGCGCGCGCAGTTCCCATCGCCACTCGATCATGCGCAGGATCGAGGCGTGTTCGAACGGGTTCCCCCCGACCATCGCCCCGCCGGTGGAGAACGGTGACGCCACCACGCACGGCACCCGGAAGCCGAGCTGCGAGTAGTCGGGATGCGGCCCGGGTCTCGGGTTGACGTTCGCGTCGATCACCTTCGGCGGCGGGACGTGGTCGAAGTACCCACCCCACTGGTCGTGGTGCACCACGAACACCGTCCGTTCCCATCGCGGCCCCTTCCGGAGCGCGGTGAACACCTCGGCGACGGTCGTCTGATCTGTGCGGACGTCGGGTCCGACGGGTGCCTCGACGAATGCCACCGTCGGCAGCCGCCCAGCACGCGCGTCGGTGAGCAGGGCGCGGTACGGACGCACGAGGTCGTCGTAGCGGTGACCGAAGCGCGCCACGAACGGCTGACCGTTCGCGCCGACGCCGTAGCAGCGGCCGGTGAGGTCGGCGGCGCGGAGTCGATCCCAGATCGTCGCGCGGATGTCGCTGGCGCCGTCTTCGTCGGTGTCGAGATCGGTCGCGCCGGCGTGCAGGTACATCCGGTTCGGGACCGAACCCGCGTTCACGGATGCGAAGTAGTTGCCGAGCGTCGTGAACGACGTCGCCAGCCGGCCGAGGGCGGGCACGGCGCGTGCCGAGAAGTACGCGAGGGGGGTGAGGTCGCCGGTGCCCACGGTGAGGAGGAACCCGCGGTTGTCGTCGTCGCCGAGGTGGACCGCCGCGTCGGTCCACTGGTGGGGGAGCGCCGTTCCGCCGCACTGCTCGACGTCGACCCCGAGGTCCCACGTGTCGTGGAGCTCACCGTCGACGTCGCGGTAGACCAACCCGTGTTGACGACCTCCGGCGGCCGGGAGCCAGCCGAGCAGGTGGTCGAACGAACGACCGGTGAGCGTGAGCACGACGACGTGGTCGAACGGGGCGTCGTGAGGGTCGATGAGCGCTCTCGGCTCGTCGCTCGGCGACTGGGACGCGCCGCGAGTGCTGCACGCCGCGAGTCCGGCGAACGCGGCTGCGCCCGCACCGGCTCGAAGGAAGTCCCTCCGGTCGATCCGTCCCATTCATGGCGAACCTACCGGTATCGGGGTCCTCTGGTCAGATCGTCGACTCCTCCGCGATCCAGCGATCGAGCGCGGGACCGGTCTCGAACGACGAGATGAGCGCATAGCGGGGCGCGGTGCCTGTGTGCACGACCACGTGCCAGAGCCGCTGCGTGTCGACGACGAACTGCGCTCCCCGGTGGAGCGGGACCCGCATCTCGGTGGCCGGG
>JBBQMI010000436.1:0-2476 GCA_038328825.1 Acidimicrobiia bacterium
AGACGACCGACCGGGTCCGCACCATCACCTTCAACCGGCCCGAGGCGCGCAACGCCTTGAACACCGCGCTGCAGCGAGCCGCCGCGGCCGCGCTGATCGACGCCGATGGCGACGACGCGGTCGATGTGGTGATCCTCACCGGCACCGACCCCGCGTTCTGTGCCGGCCTCGACCTGAAGGAGCTGGGCGGCGCGGCCGAGAACCTCCTCGGTGTGCTCGACGCGCCCGACGCGTCACCCTTCGCCGCGCTCGTGAAGATGACGAAGCCGGTGATCGGTGCGATCAACGGACCGTGCGTCACCGGTGGCTTCGAGCTCGCGCTCGCGTGCGACTTCCTCGTCGCATCGGAGCGGGCGGTGTTCGCCGACACCCATGCCCGAGTCGGGCTCACGCCCGGAGGTGGCATGAGCGTGAACCTCCCGCAGGCGGTCGGGTTGCGCCGAGCGAAGGAGATGAGCCTCACCGGCAACTACATCGACGCCGCGGAGGCACACCGCCTCGGCCTCGTGAACCACGTGGTCGCCCACGCCGAGCTCCTCCCCCATGCGCAGTCGCTCGCGTCGGAGATCGCCGGGAACGACCCGCGCGCGGTGCGCAACCTCAAGCAGCTCTACGACGAGGGCGCACGGCTCCCCGCGGGTGAGGCGTGGCGGCTCGAGCAGCAGCGCTTCCGGTCCTGGACCGTCGATCCGGCCGAGATCGAACGGCGACGCGCCGGCATCGTCGCTCGCGGTCGGGGTCAGACCCGGAGCTGAACGGGCGCTCCGACCCCTCCCGGGCCTCGGCGCCGGAAACGTCGTAGGCTCGGACAGATCGGGGCGAATACTCCGGCTTGGGGGATTCCGATGGTCGATCGGTTCGAGTCACACATGAGCGACGCCGACGCGCTCATGTGGAACATCGAGAAGGATCCGCAGCTCCGCTCCACGATCGTCGCCGTGATGGTCCTCGACCGGATCCCCGACTGGTCCGCGCTGCAGGACCGCATCGAGCAGGCCACCCTGGCGATCCCCCGGATGCGGCAGCGGGTCGTCACCCCGATGCTGCGCCTCGGCCCGCCCCACTGGTCGGCCGCGCCCGACTTCGACCTCCGGTACCACGTTCGTCGCCAGCGGGTCCCGAGCCCCGGCGACTTCAGCGCGGTGCTCGATCTCGCGCGCACGGCTGCGGAGACGCCGTTCGATCGCGCCCGACCCCTGTGGGAGTACACGGCCGTCGACGGTCTGACCGACGGCTCCTCCGCGATGATCCTGAAGGTCCACCACTCGATGACCGACGGTGTCGGCGGCCTCGAACTGCTCATGGGCCTCTTCGACCTGGAACGCCACCCGCTGCCCGGCACCGGCGAGCCCACGTCGCTCGGCCGCCCCGAGGATCTCGACGCGTTGACACCGATGGGGCTCGTCCGCCCCTCGATCGACCACCGTCGGCGGCGCGCGATGGGGATCGCACAGCGGGGAGTCGGTGATGGCCTGCGCGCCGCGCGCCGCCTCGCGCTCGACCCGACGGGGACCACGGTCGACGCGGCACGGGCCGGGAAGTCGGTCGCCGAGTACCTCGCGCCGGCCACGACGCCGCGGTCGCCGATCATGCGAGCCCGCACGCTCGGACGCGACCTCGCGACGGTCGACGTCCCGCTCGATCGGCTCAAGGCCGCGGGGCGGTCGGTCGGAGGCTCGTTGAACGACGCGTTCGTCGCTGCGGCTGTCGGCGGGCTCGCCCGCTACCACGAGTTCCACGGCGCGCCCCTCGACGACCTGCGGATGATGATGCCCATCAACCTGCGCGTCGAAGGCGACACGCTCGGCGGGAACCACTTCACGCCCGCCCGCTTCCTCGTGCCCGCCACGGTGAAGGACCCGGCGGAGCGGATCGCCGTGCTCTCCGAGCGGTGCCGCTGGATCCGCGACGAACCTGCAGTCGAGCTCACCGACGCGCTCGCGACCGTGTTCAACGCGCTGCCGACGGCCTTCACGACGTCGTTCCTCGGCGCGATGTTCAAGTGCACCGACCTCGTCACGAGCAACATGTCCGGTGCACCGATCCCCGTCTACCTCGCCGGCTCCCGCCTCGACCGCGTCTACGCGTTCGGCCCGCTGTCGGGCGCGGCGGTGAACGTCACCCTGATCTCGCACTGCGGCGTCTGCTGCGTCGGGGTCAACAGCGACTCGGTCGCGGTTCCCGATCCCGAGATCCTCGTCGAGCACCTCGCAGCGGCCTTCGCCGAGATCCTGGCCCTCGCACCCTGAGCCCTCCCCCGCCGACACGGCTCCGAAGGTTTCGGGAATCGTAAGGGCCCCCCTGATCCGGGTGGTCCCGACGCGCCGTACCCTGGAGGTATGGAGGAGCCGGCCCAGGTCGCCGCAATCGGTACACCGGTCGGACGCCGCGTCTTCCTCGGGGTCCTGGGTCTCGGCGCACTCGGCATCGTGTTCGGGGCGAAGGTCCAGGACCTGCTCGAGCGGACCGTCGCCCC
>JBBQMI010000437.1:0-2469 GCA_038328825.1 Acidimicrobiia bacterium
AGGTGGAGCGCGCTCGCGAGCTCGCCGGCGGCCTGTTCGGCGTCGCGCACGTGGGCGCCGTCGGCTTTGTTCACCGCGATCACGTCGGCGAGCTCGAGCACGCCCTTCTTGATGCCCTGCAACTCGTCGCCGGTGCGGGCGAGCATGAGGAGGAGGAAGCAGTCGACCATGTTGGCGACCGCGGTCTCCGACTGGCCGACGCCGACCGTTTCGACGAGCACGATGTCGTAACCCGCGGCTTCGACCACCACGATCGACTCCCGCGTCGAGCGGGTCACGCCGCCGAGCGTTCCCGAGGTGGGCGACGGGCGCACGAACGCGGCGGGATCCACTGCGAGGCGGCCCATGCGCGTCTTGTCGCCCAGGATGCTCCCGCCGGTTCGGCTCGACGACGGGTCGACCGCGAGGACGGCGACCCGGTGACCGGCCGCGGTGAGATCGGTTCCGAGTGCGTCGATGAGCGTCGACTTCCCGACCCCGGGGACTCCCGTGATCCCGACACGGTGCGCACCTCCCGCGTGCGGGAGCAGCTTCGTGAGCAGCTCCTGGGCGGGGCGTTCGTCGTCGGGTCGGCGCGATTCGACGAGCGTGATCGCCCGGCCGAGCACCGTCCGGTTCCCGGCGAGCACCCCTTCGACGTACGCGTCGACGTCGATCGCGGCCTTCGTCACGCCTGGGGATCGAGTCGCACCGCGAGCTCGTCGAGGAGCCCGGCGGCGGCATCGGCGATGACCGTGCCCGGCGGGAAGATCGCGGTCGCGCCGGCCTCGCGGAGCGCATCAAAGTCTTGTGACGGGATCACACCGCCTACGACGATCATGATGTCGGGCCGGTCGACCGCGGCGAGCGCGGCCTTGAGCTCCGGGACGAGCGTGAGGTGACCCGCGGCGAGCGACGACACTCCGACCACGTGCACGTCGGCCTCGACGGCCTGGCGCGCGACCTCGGCGGGCGTCTGGAACAAGGGGCCGACGTCGACGTCGAACCCGAGGTCGGCGAATGCGGTCGCGATGACCTTCTGGCCCCGGTCGTGACCGTCCTGACCCATCTTGGCAACGAGGATCCGGGGGCGGCGACCGTGCCGCTCCGCAAACGTGTCGACGAGCGCCCTCACCTTCGCGACGTTGGGGGATTCGCCGACCTCGTTGCGGTACACACCCGAGATCGTACGGATCGCCGCGGTGTGCCGCCCGAATACCTCCTCGAGCGCCAGGCTGATCTCCCCGACCGAAGCCCGGGCGCGAGCGGCGTCAACGGCCAGCGCGAGGAGGTTCCGGTCGAGGCCGGGTCCACGCGTGCCGTCCATCGCGGCGCGGCCCGCGGCCGTGAGTCGGGCGAGGGCCTGGGTACACGCGGCGTCATCGCGCTCGGCGCGCAGTCGACGCAGCTTCTCGAGCTGCTCGGCCCGCACCGCGCCGTTGTCGACCCTGAGCACGTCGATCTGCTCGGCCCGATCCGGCCGGTACTTGTTCACGCCGATCACCGGCTGACGGCCCGAGTCAATGCGCGCCTGCGTGCGGGCCGCGGCCTCCTCGATGCGCAGCTTCGGGATGCCCGCTTCGATCGCGGCGGTCATCCCCCCGGCCGCTTCGACCTCTTCGTGGTGGGGCCAGGCCTTGGGGGCGCGCTCGTAGGTGTGCCGCTCGACGTACGCGCTCCCACCCCACGGGTCGATCACCCGGCACGTGCCCGACTCCTGCTGCAGGAACAGCTGGGTGTTGCGGGCGATCCGGGCGCTGAAGTCGGTGGGAAGCGCCAGTGCCTCGTCGAGCGCGTTCGTGTGCAGCGACTGGGTGTGGCCCTGCGTCGCGGCCATCGCCTCGACGCACGTCCGGACGACGTTGTTGTAGACGTCCTGCGCCGTGAGCGACCAGCCCGACGTCTGTGAGTGCGTGCGCAGCGACAGCGACTTCGGGTTCTCGGGGCCGAACTGCTGCACGAGCTTGGCCCACAGCAACCGGGCCGCTCGGAGCTTCGCGACCTCCATGAAGAAGTTCATGCCGATCGCCCAGAAGAACGAGAGGCGCGGCGCGAAGGCGTCGATGCCGAGCCCGGCGTCCATCCCCGCTCGGATGTACTCGACGCCGTCGGCGAGGGTGTAGCCGAGCTCGAGGTCGGCGGTCGCGCCGGCCTCCTGCATGTGGTAGCCGGAGATCGAGATCGAGTTGTACTTCGGCATCTCGCTCGACGTGAACGAGAAGATGTCGGAGATGATCCGCATCGACGCTGCCGGCGGGTAGATGTAGGTGTTGCGGACCATGAACTCCTTGAGCACGTCGTTCTGGATCGTGCCCGCGAGCTGCTTCGGTGCGACGCCCTGCTCCTCGGCCGCCACGATGTAGAGCGCCAGCACGGGGAGCACCGCGCCGTTCATCGTCATCGACACGCTCATCTGTTCCAGCGGGATGCCGTCGTAGAGCTGGCGCATGTCGTGGTTCGAGTCGATCGCCAAACCGGCCATGCCCACGT
>JBBQMI010000438.1:0-2456 GCA_038328825.1 Acidimicrobiia bacterium
GGCCTCGATCGCAGGCTCCGACGCCGCGTCGACGCGCAGGTCGTCGTGTTCTCGGGCCTCTGGGGTCTCGTCGCGCCGCGTGATCCGATCCCCGCGTACAAGCTGAAGATGGCCGCGGCCGCGCCGCGGCTCGGGCGCCTCTCGACGTGGTGGCGGCCGCGGATCGCGCCGGTCCTCGACGCGTACGTCGACGGACGGGTCGTGTGGGACCTCCTCCCCAACGAGCACGTGGCCGCCTGGCCCGCGTCCGACGCCCCCGCGCAGCGGATCGTGGTGCGATTCCTCGACGACGTCCTGCGGAGAAGCGGGAGCGCACTCGTGACGGTGAGCCACTGGAACAAGCTGCTGAAGGGCGCGCTCGTCCGTCACGTCGTCGAGCACCAGCTCACGGACCCCGACGCGCTCGCCCGGTTCGAGCACCCGCAGGGGTACCGCTACCGTCCCGAGCTCACGGAGGAGCACGGCGATCGACTCGTCGTCGCGCTCGTCGCCGACCGCACGGCATCGCCCGGCGCCTGACCGCTCACCGGCGCGTCACAGAAGTCGGCGGAGGTGTTCGATCCGGTCGTCGGTGGGGCCGAGGTACCGGGTGAGCACGCCGATCACGCGGTCGCGGTCGAGGGTGCCGGCGGCCACCATCTCCTCGAGGTCGGCCCAGTCCTTGGTGCGGTTGAAGAACGCCTTGAAGACGGCGAGGTCGCTGCACCCGAGGAACGGGAGCTCGACCCCCGCGAACAGCTCCTGCCGACACCGTCGGGCAACCTGCTCGTGGAACTCGGTGGTGTTCACGAAGAGGTCGACGGGCGTCGGGCCCCACCAGAGCCGCGTCTGGCCGTCGCGCTCGACGAGCGCGAGGTCGTCGGTCGACCAGGCGATGCCCGTCGGGAGCGCCGCCAACACCTCGGACGCGCGCGACGCGTCGACGAACACGTTGACGTCGATGTCGATCGTTCCTCGCGCGCGCTCGGTGCACCACGCGAGCGCCAGCGCGCCACCGAACGCATGGGGAACGTCGACGTCGTCGAGCCCACGGTGGATCTCGACCATCTTGTCGGCCAGCGAGCTCACGCGCTCCCGACCTCCACCGACCGCGGGAACGGTGGGAACGCGAGCGTCTCCGAGTGGCGGGCCGGGAACAGCTCGGCGAGGTCGAGAACCTCGGCCAGCTCGCGTCCCCGCGCCGCAGGATCGGCACCGCCGACCCTGGGGGTGAACTCGATCCCGAGGTCGTAGCCCGCGGCGCGGACGATCCGCTCGAGCGTCTCGACCGAGGGAACCTTCCGTCCCGACTCGTACGCCGCCAAGGCGGAGTGCGACGTCTCGGCCCGCGACGCGAGCGTCCGCAACGAGAATCCGCCCTGGTACCGGGCCTGGCGGAGGATCAGCGCTGCCTGCATGTCAACAATGGTATCCGATCGGATACCATCTGTCGACATGATCCCGGTCACCTACCGGTTGCCAGGTCCCGGCGGCCTCCCGGCCCGCGCGTCGGGGGCGAGGCCGGGCCTGGCATCCTTGGCGGTTCCGATGGCGACGACCCGAAAGCGGCGAGGGTGGCACACGACGAAGAGATGGTCGACCGCGTCCGCGCGGCTACCGAGCTGCTCGAATCCGTCGCGCGCGACCCGTCGGTGCTCGAGGCGCTGTCGGAACGCGAGCGGATCCGGCTCCGCACCGCCGCCGGCGACGTGTTCGCACCCGACGTGGAGGTGCGCCGCCAGCTCGTGCGGGCCCGGCAGCGCCGGGAACGGGCCGAGAAGATCCGCCGCGACGAAGCCGCGCGCGGCAACACCGGTATCCGGACGCTGCGGGCCAAGCCCGTGTTCACGACCCCCAACGTGTTCCCACCCGACGGGTTCGAGCCCGACACGGTCGACGACGACGATCCCCGGGTCCGCCACCTCGACGATCCGCAGCACTGCTACGTCTGCAAGGAGCACTACGCGCAGGTCCACCACTTCTACGATCAGCTGTGCCCGGCCTGCGCGGAGCTCAACTTCGCCAAACGCACCGAGTCGACCGACCTCACCGGACGCGTCGCGCTCCTCACCGGTGGTCGGGTCAAGATCGGGTACCAGGCCGGCATCAAGCTGCTGCGCGCGGGCGCGCAGCTGATCGTGACCACGCGCTTCCCCCGCGACTCCGCGCTGCGATACGCGCGGGAGCCCGACTTCGACGACTGGGGTGACCGGCTCGAGATCTTCGGGCTCGATCTCCGCCACACACCGAGCGTCGAGGCGTTCTGCCGCCACATCGACGCCACCCGCCCGAGACTCGACTTCATCGTGAACAACGCGTGCCAGACGGTGCGCCGGCCACCCGACTTCTACCGCCACATGCTGGAGCTCGAGACGACCAAGCTCGCGACCCTCCCCGAACCGGCGCGCGCGTTGCTCGGCGAGTACGAGGGGCTGCGCGACTCCGACCTGCTCGCGGCGAACCCCAACGTCCGGACC
>JBBQMI010000439.1:0-2453 GCA_038328825.1 Acidimicrobiia bacterium
CACGCACACGGCCTCCACTCGCCGTACTGGTGGATCCGCTGCGCCGGTGGCGTGAACGATCCCGACCGCTTCCTCGCCCGCAAGTACCACGACCTGCTCGTGTGGCAGCTCACGAAGAACCCGAAGTGGCTCGCGACGCTCGACCGCGCGCTGAACCCCGTGATGGGCAAGAGCCTGATCATCTACACGCAGAAGGTCCCGGGTTGAGCGAGCCCGTCCTCACGCCCACCGAGATACGCGCGACGACCGATGCCATCGCGTCGGTGCAGCTGCCCGACGGCAACATCCCCTGGATCCCCGGTGGTCACACCGACCCGTGGAACCTCGTGGAGGCGGCGATGGCGCTCGACGTCGGGGGTCGTCACGACGACGCCGCACGTGCGTACGAGTGGGTTCGTTCGATGCAGCTCATCGACGGTGGTTGGCACGCCTACTACCTCGGCGACGAGATCGAGGACCCAACGCTCGACACCAACGTCGCGTGCTACCTCGCCGTCGGCGTGTGGCACCACTACCTCACCACCGGCGACACCGCGTTCCTCCAGCGGTTCTGGCCGGTGGTCGAGCGTACGATCGACTACGCGCTCGCCTACCAGACCGGCTCCGGCGCGATCGCGTGGCGCGCCGACGACCCCGCCGACGGCGCGTTGCTCACCGGCTCGTCGAGCATCCACCTGAGCCTCCGGTGCGCCATCGCCATCGCCGACCGCCTCGGCCACGACCGACCCGACTGGGAGCTGTCACTCGGCGCGCTCGCCATCGCCATCGCGCACCGACCCGACGCGTTCCTCGACAAGGGCCGCTGGGCCATGGACTGGTACTACCCGGTGCTCGGTGGCGTGCTGCGCGGTGAGCCGGCCCGCATGCGCATCGCCGCCTTCTGGGACACGTTCGTCGTCGAGGGCCGCGGCGTGCGCTGCGTCTCGGACCAGCCGTGGATCACGGCCGCGGAGACGTGCGAGCTCGTCATGTCGCTCGACGCGATCGGCGAGACCGAACGCGCCCACGAGCTCTTCACCTGGGTGCAGTTCCTCCGCCACGACGACGGTGCCTACTGGTGCGGCATGAACTTCGACGGCGGGCGCTTCGACCTGCCCGGCGAGCGCTACACGCCCGACCACCCCACGTGGAACTCCGCCGCGGTCGTGCTCGCCGCCCACGCGCTCTCGGGCACCGGCCCGACGGCCGGGTTGTTCCGGGGCGAGAACCTCCCGGTCGGCCTCACCCGCGAGGAGCTCATCGCCGCGGGCGCCGAGATCGAAGCCGAACTCAGCACCGCCCGGCACCGCCGCCGAGACCGCTGAAACCCCCGTTCTGGTCAGGTTTGGCGTTGGCCTGCAACGCCGCAGATGACCAGAACGAGGGCTTCGATCGTCAGCGGCGGAGGGTGCGGAGGCTGCCGGTGGTCGATACGGGTGCGAAGCCGTCGGCGACGGCACGTTGCCACACGCGGTACGGGGCCTGGCCACCGTCGGCAGGGTCGTCGAAGACGTCGTGGATCGCGAGCACGCCGCCCGGATCCACGAAACCCGACCAGGCCTCGTAGTCGGCGAGGGCGACGTCGTCGGCGTGGCCGCCGTCGATGAACAACAGCCCGACGGACGTCGCCCAGAACCGGCCGACCGTCGGCGAGTCGGCGATGACCCCCACCACCGACCGCTCGAGACCGGCATCCTCGATCGTGCGGCGGAAGAACGGCAGCGTGTCCATGCGTCCGGTGCGGGCGTCGACCACCGACGCGTCGTGGTGCTCCCACCCGGCCTGGTTCTCCTCGGAGCCGTGGTGATGGTCGATCGTGAACAGCACCGTGTCGCGCGCGGCGGCCGCCGCGCCGAGGTACACCGCCGACTTGCCGCAGTACGACCCGATCTCCAGCAACGGACCGACGCGCCCGCCGTCGAGGCCCACCTCGTGCAGCGCGAGCCCTTCGTCGTCGGGCATGAAGCCCTTCGCGGCGCGCGCGACCTCGAGCTCACGATCGTTCATCATCGAGCGCTCCTCAGAAGACGGGGGTCTCGCGGTATCGGCCGAACTCGTCGGCCATGGCGTCCATGATCTCGCCGAGCGTGGCGTATACCCGGACCGCGTCGACGAGCGCGGGCATGAGGTTGGTGCCGGAATCGGCCGCGTCGACGCGCACCCGCGCCAGCGACCGCTCGACCGCCTCGCCGTCGCGATCGGCCTTCACCGCGGCGAGCCGCTTCGTCTGGTCCTCTTCACACCGTGGGTCGATGCGGAGCGTCTCGGGCGGTGCGTCGTCGTTGCCCTCGAAGAACGCGTTCACGCCGACCATCACGTGGCGGCCGTCGTTGAGCTTGCGCTCCAGCTCGTAGGCGGCCTGGGAGATCTCGCGCTGGTACCAGCCCTGTTCGATTCCGATGAACGCGCCCTCCAACATCGATCCGTCGCCGAGCTCCTCGATGTGGGCGAAGATCTCCTCGGCCCGCCACTCC
>JBBQMI010000440.1:0-2449 GCA_038328825.1 Acidimicrobiia bacterium
TCGACGTCTCCGTCGAGAACCTCGAACCTTGCCTCCCCCTCCTGGGCGTCACCAACCCCTGAGCCACTGACCCCCCGAAGCTCCCCCAGCCCCGAAGCCCCCGTTCTGGTCAGGTTTCAGCGTTCCTAGGACGCCAGATCCTGACCAGAACGAGGGTTTGTCGGCTGGGGTCGCGTCCGTCCGTCACTCGAGGAGGCGGCGGCTGAGCTGCTCGACGCGGCCGAGACCGAGCTCCTCGGCCGTCGCGAGCGCCTGCGTCGCGAGCGCGTGCGCTCGCTCGGCGTCGCCGGCCTGTCCTTGGTCGGTCAGTGCCTGGGCCCACGCGACCTGCGTGACCGCGACGAAGGTCGGGGCGGCGAGTCGTTGGCACAGGTCGAGTGCTTCGCCGAACAGCCGCTCCGCGTCGTCCCAGCGACCCAGTGCGGCCGCGGCAACGCCGACGCTCATTCCGACGGGTTGCTCGTAGCTCAGTGCGGTCACCGCGATCAGATGACCGAACGGGAGCATCGCCTCGAGCGCCCACTCCGCGATGTCGAGCGCACCGATGATCCCCGCGGTTCGGGCCGCACCCGCGATCGTGACCAACCAGAGGTTGTTGCGCGGGACGATCGCGAAGTCGTCGGCCGCGAGCACCTCGAGATGGGTCCGGGCGTGATCGAACTGGTCCGTGTTCGCGTAGATGCCGATGAGCGCGATCCGCCAGGCCACCACCGCCGGCTGGCTCTCGACCAGGCCGGCGATGAGCGATTCGATCTCGCCGAGCCGACCGCGCTCGTAGTACAGGCGGTACATGAGAGTCGCGGGTCCGTTCGCGGGCAGCTGATGTTGGGTCTGGAACGCGGAGAGAGCATTGATCTCGGCCTCGGCTTCGTCGAGGCGACCGGAGAGCAGCAGGTGCGCGCACCGGAGGATGCGGGCGATCGCCTCGAACGCGGGCTGGCGGAGCCGTTCCGCCAGGTCCTCGATCGCGGCGAGCTCGGCATCGGCGGTCGGCCGGTCACCGATCATCACGGCGCCCATGAGGCGCTGCTGATGGGCCGTGAACCTCAGGATCCGGTCGTCGCCGTCTCGCGCCAGCTCGATCAGCTCGGCTCCCTGAGCGGCATGCCGAGTCACCCAGGCGGGGTCGGTGAAGTCGTAGCCGAACGACTGGCGGACCAGTACCGCAGTCAGCACCTCGCGGGTGCCGCTCGCGCGGGCGAGGACGAGCGCTTCGTCGACGAGTGCGCTCCGACGCTCGACATCCGACCCCCAGAACAGCGCGAACGCGAGCGCGGAGAGCACACGGGCGCGACGGGCGCCATCGGAAGATCCGAGCACGGTGAGCGCTTCCTCGAGCAGCGAGACGATCTCTCCGTCGGTCTCGACGACGCCGGTTCGGGCCAGGATCTCGAACGCCGCCAAAGCCGCGTCGGTCAGCCGACTCGCGTCGCCGGACGCACGCGCGCTGGCCGCGGCGCGCATCAGGACCTCACGGGCGCGAGGCTCCGCGATCGCAACCAGGGCGCGGCCAGACGCGAGCAACAGGTCGGCGCGCGTCTCCGGTGCCGGGTCGTCGGCGAGGTCGAGCGCGCCGAGGGCCCGCTCGTAGTACGCCGCCGCCTCCTCGAACGCGAGCTCGGCGCTCGCCGCGTCCCCCGCCCGACGGCAGTACTCGATCGCGCGCTCGACTTCCCCGAGCGCGGCAGCCTCGCTGAAGTGCCGGGCCAGTTCGGGCAGCCGCGTATCGGAGTCGGGTCGATCCACGAGCGCGCGGCCGACGTCGCGGTGCAAACGGAGGCGACGACTCGTGGTGAGCTCGTCGTAGAGCGTGGTGCGCACCAGCGCGTGCGAGAACCGGTAGTTCGCTGCTCGACCCGGCACTCCCTGGACGAGCCCACTCGTCTCGGCGCTCTCGAGCGCGTCGAGGACGGCTTCCTCCTCCGGGCGCGAGCGACGCAAGGAGGCCAACGTCGAACTCGCGACCGACGACCGACGCGAGTGACAGCACCTCGTTGGCCGACGACTCGAGGTGCGAGAGCCGGCGGCCGATCACCTCCCGAACGCCTTCGGGGATGCCGACTTGGTCGATGCTGAGGTCGCTCGTCCAGCGGCCGTCACGGAACACGAGCGCGCCCGTCTCCACGAGATGGCGAAGTACTTCTCCGACGAAGAACGGGTTGCCCTCGGTCTCGGCCCGGACGACGCGCGCGAGCTCGAGGCCGTCCTGCTCGAGTGAATGACCCGCCGGGTGCTCGAGGTAGTCGGCCACGCCCTGGTCGTCGAGGCCGGTGCGCGCGAGCCGCTCGACGCCGGGCGCGCGACGGAGATCGGCCAGCATCTCCGCGAGCGGATGTGTGCGGTCGAGATCAGTGTCGCGATACGTCGCTACGACCAGCATCCGCAGCGACGCCGAGGCGCGCAGGACGTGGCGTAGGAGCAGGAGCGTCGGTTTCGCGGCCCAGTGCAC
>JBBQMI010000441.1:0-2449 GCA_038328825.1 Acidimicrobiia bacterium
CGGCCGAACGAGCCGGTAACGACCCCCGAGGACGCGCCCGGGCGCGAGCGGTTCCGTCACCGGCGATCAGGTGGTGGTCTGGAACGTGACGCCAATGACGCGCGGGCCGGTGTGGGTCCCGATCACCGGGCCGACGATGCCCACGATGATCTGGTCGCGCGGAACCGACGGTTCGAGCAGGTCGAGCAGCTCGTCGAGGTCGGGCGCGTCGCCGTGGAGCACCGCGAGTCGCTCGACCGGCTGCCGGCTCACGTAGTCGGCGAGGGTCCGCAGCGACTTCGACCGCGTCCGCACCTTGCCCGCCTCCTCGACCTGGCCATCGCGCAGCTCGATCACGGGTTTGATCGACAACATCGACCCGAGCATCGCCTGGGCCGCACCGATGCGCCCGCCCTTGCGGAGGTACTCGAGCGTGTCGAGGGCACCGAACAACTTCGTCCGGTCTCGCTGCGACGTGATCTCGCGCACGACGGCGTCGAGGGAGTCGCCGGCGGCCGCCTGCTTCGCGGCCGACACCGCGAGGGTCCCGACACCCATCGACGCCGTGAGCGAGTCGATGACGACGACCGGGCAGGTGTCGGCCATCGACTTCGCCGCGACCTGGGCCGACTGCATGGTCGCCGAGAGCTTCGACGAGAGGTTGATGCAGACGATGCCGTCGGCGCCGTCGGCCGCGAGACCCCGGAAGGCCGTCTCGAATGCGCCGGCCGACGGGGCCGCGGTCTCGGGGAGCTTCGGCGCGCTCGCGAGCCGGCGCCAGAACTCGGTGGCGCTGAGCTCCTTGCGGTCGATGAGCTCCTCGGTGCCGAAGCGGATCGTGAGCGGCACGATCTCGATGCCGAGCTGATCCACGATCTCGTCGGGCAAGTCACACGAGCTGTCGGTGACCACGCGTACCGGCATCGCTGAACCCCCTCTGTCCTCGGTCGAACCCTAGGCGTCGGCGGACGTCGGGTCGGGTACGCCGGCCGCGGTGGTGACCGGTCGCCGGCGCAGCGCGTCGCGCAACATCGCCAACTCAGGGACGCCGAGCATGCGCAGGCCGCCCAGGTAGACGGCTGCTGCCGCGGTGATCGAGACCACGCAGGCGGCGATGGCCTCGGCTGCGCTCGCGTCGCCGATCGCGGTGCCGGCGCCCCAGGCGACCGTGGTCGCCATCACCGACGCGACCGCGATGCGCGCGACGACGACGGTGTTCCTGCGGCCTTCGAGGGAACCCAGCCGTCGTCGCAGCCAGAGGAGGGAGACCAGTGCGGAGATGGCGTAAGCGAGCGACCACGAGAGCGCGAGGCCCTGGACGCCGAGTGAGGGATACAGGGCGAACGCGAACACGACGTTGATGCCGTTCTCGAGGCAGTTCAGGAGGAATGGGGTGCGGGTGTCCTGCATCGCATAGAACGACCGCAACGTATAGAGATAGACCGAGAAGAACACGAGCCCGAGACCGAAGGCCGCAAGGGTGTCGGCGGTGAGCGATGCGTCGCGGGCGGAGAAGTTCCCGTAGTGGAGCGCGGCGTTCACGATCGGGCCCGCGAGCACGACCATCAGACCTGAGGCCGGGAGCACGACGAGCACCATCAGGCGGAACCCGCCCGTGAACTGCGTCCGGAACGAGGCGAAGTCGCGTCGGTTGGCGCTCGCGGCGAGCTCCGGGGCCAGCGCGGTCATGATCGACACGGCGAACAGACCGTGCGGGAGCTGGAAGAAGATGAACGCGGCGAGGTACACCGACGCGTCGCCGCTCCGCCCGTAGGCGAGGAAGAGCGCGATCCAGAACGCGACCTGGTTCGCGACCACGTAGCCGACGGTCCAACCGGAGAGCCGGGCGAGCTGGATGACCGCAGGGTTCCGCCACTCGAACACGAGTCGGATCCGCGCGCCGGCCCGGTGGAGGGCGGGCAACAGGACGAGGGCCATGGCGACGATCCCGGCCGTCGTGCCGAGACCGAGCAGGAGGATCAGACCGGTGTCGCTGTTCACCGTCGCGACGTCGAGCGTCCGGTCGGCGATCGCCGGGAGCGCGATGAAGACGCCGATCACCACGACGTTGTTGAGCACCGGCGCGAACGCGGCCGCGGCGAAGCGTCGGCGCGCGTTGAGCATCGCGGTCGCGAGCGCCGTGAGCCCGTAGAAGAAGATCTGCGGCATGAACAAGCGCAGCAACGACGTCGCGAGCTCCTGTTGCTGCGCGGCGCCGGGACCGTGCAGACGGAGCGTGTACAGGTCGATGATCCAGGGCGCGGCGAGGAACCCGAGCACGGAGATGACGAGCAGGCCCACGAGCGCCACGGTGTTGATCGCGTCCGTCGCCCGCTCGTCGCGGTGTTGGAGATGCTCCACGTAGAGCGGGACGAGCGTCGCGGTGAGGATTCCTCCGAGCAGCAGCTCGTAGACGATGTTGGGAGTCGAGTTCGCGATGTTGTAGACGTCGGTCAGCCGCGCGAAACCG
>JBBQMI010000442.1:0-2445 GCA_038328825.1 Acidimicrobiia bacterium
CCGGAACCGCCCCGGTGCGACGGGCCGCGGTCATCTGCGCGAGGTCCTCGAGGGTGCCGCTGCTCCCGATGGCCATCTTGGGCTCGTAGCGCGCCACGTCGACGGCGATCGGCGCGAGCACGTCGACCAGGTGTTGGCGCAGGCGGCGGCGATCGGCCTTCGAGATCGGATCCGAGCGCACGAACTCGGCGGTGAGGCGGGCGACACCGAGGCGCTCACTCGTGCGCCAAGCGAGGCCGGTGGAGTCGCCGACCATGATCTCGGCGCTGCCGCCGCCGAGGTCGAAGCAGACCGCAGGGCCGGGGTCGATGAGCACCGCGGCGCGCACGGCTCCGAAGATGAGCCGCGCTTCTTCGAGACCGCTGATCACGTCGACGGTCACCCCGGCCTCGACCTCGATGCGGGCGACGACCTCGTCGCCGTTCGTGGCCGTTCGCAGCGCGCTGGTCGCGCACGCGAGGATCTCCGTGGCGCCTGCAGCCTCTGCGAGGAGACGGAACCTCCGGACGGTCCGCACCGCGGCGTCGGCCGCCTCACGCGTGACGATGCCCTCGCGGCTCACGACGTCGCCGAGCCGCAGCATCTCCTTCTCGCGGACGAGGGGGAGGAACGTCGCGTCGCTCTGCACCTCTGCCACGACGAGGTGGAACGAGTTGCTGCCGAGGTCGAGCGCGGCGATCCGCACGCGGCGAGCGTAGGCCGGAGCCGGGCCTGATCGGTTGACTGGCACTGGTGATGAGAGAGGCGGAGGGCCCGGAGCGAGCGATGGTGATGGACGTCAGGGAGATAGCCTGGAGGCGTTGTCCGTGAAGGGGGAGCCCAGATGAGCATCGAGTCGGCCGAGTCCCGGTTGTTGATCGACGGCGAGCTGACCGCCGCTGCCTCGGGCAAGACCTACGACAACCTGAACCCGACGACGGAAGCGGTGGTCGGTCAGGTCGCCGATGCGGGACCGGAAGACACCGAACGGGCGATCGCCGCGGCGCGGCGGGCCTTCGACGAGACCGAGTGGTCGACGAACGTCGAGCTGCGCAAGCGGTGCCTGCGCCAGTTGCAGGAAGCGCTCGCGAAGGACCGCGAGACGCTGCGGCCCCAGATCATCGCCGAGGTCGGCGCGCCGCGGCTGCTCACCTACGCGGTGCAGATGGACTCCTGCATCGACGACATGGAGTGGGACATCGAGGCCGTGGACCGGGTCGAGTGGGAGCAGGACCTCCCCGTGCACGAGTTCTTCGGGATGCGCAGCGCGCGGCGGATCCTGCGCGAGCCCATCGGCGTGGTCGGTGCGATCACGCCCTGGAACTTCCCGTTCATGCTCAACCTGTCGAAGCTCGTCCCCGCGCTGGCCGCCGGCAACACCGTGATCCTCAAGGCGGCGCCCGACACCCCGTGGAGCGCCACGTACATCGGCAAGCTCGCGGCCGAGTTCACCGACATGCCGCCCGGCGTGTTCAACGTGATCGCATCGGGTGATCCGGCCGCCGCCGGCGAGGCGCTCACCACCGACCCGCGCGTCGACATGATCAGCTTCACCGGTTCGACCGCGGTCGGGAAGCGCATCATGGCCAACGGCTCCGAAACCCTGAAGAAGGTGTTCCTCGAGCTCGGCGGGAAGTCGGCGAACATCGTGCTCGACGACGCCGACTTCGCGTCGATCATGCCGTCGGGTGCGATGGTGTGCATGCACTCCGGTCAGGGCTGCGCCATCACCACCCGCATGCTCGTGCCGCAGTCGCGGTACCAGGAGGCGATCGATCTGCTCGTGCCCGCGTTCGAGACGTTCCCCTACGGCGACCCCGACAGCGACGCCAACATGATGGGCCCGCTGATCAACGCGAAGCAGCGCGAGCGCGTGCTCGGCTACATCGAGAAGGGCAAGGAGGAGGGCGCGAAGCTGCTCGTCGGCGGCAAGCGGCCCGCGCACCTCGACAAGGGGTTCTTCGTGGAGCCGACGCTCTTCGTCGACGTCGACCCCGACTCCACCATCGCCCAGGAGGAGATCTTCGGTCCGGTGCTCGCGGTCATTCCGTACACCGACGACGACGACGCCGTGAGGATCGCGAACAACTCGAAGTTCGGGTTGTCGGGCGCGGTGAACGGATCGAACCTCGAGCGCTCCATCGGGATCGCGAAGCGGATCCGCGCCGGTACCGTCGCGGTGAACGGCGGCCAGTACTTCGGTCCCGACTCGCCGTTCGGTGGCTACAAGCAGTCGGGTCTCGGTCGCGAGCACGGCATGCAGGGATTCGAGGAGTACCTCGAGACGAAGACGCTCGGTCTCCCCGCACCGCCGGCCTGAACCGATGCCGACTCTCATCCTGCTGCGGCACGGGCAGAGCACGTGGAACGAGGAGAACCTGTTCACCGGGTGGGTCGACGTCGACCTGACCGCGAAGGGCGAGGCGGAGGCCGTCCGCGGCGGGGAGCTCCTCGTCGAGGCGGGTG
>JBBQMI010000443.1:0-2436 GCA_038328825.1 Acidimicrobiia bacterium
GCGGACTCGCCCGAGGGGGCCGGGCACGGGTGGGCGGTCGAGCCGGCGGAGCG
The DNA here is from genome assembly GCA_038328825.1 of Acidimicrobiia bacterium. Taxonomy (GTDB): domain Bacteria; phylum Actinomycetota; class Acidimicrobiia; order IMCC26256; family JANYLB01; genus JANYLB01. Next base: position 54 of record JBBQMI010000443.1, read on the forward strand.
GATTCGACCATCGAGGTGGCGTCAGTCGTAGTAGCCGGAGTGGATGTAGATGCAGGGGATGCCCTCGCGGCGGAGCATGTCGACGTTGCGGCGGTCGTCCTCGATGCCGAGGCGCAGGTCGAAGCCGCACTGGCGGAGGTCCCAGATGCTCGACTGCTTGAACTCGCGTGCCATGTCGTAGTCGCCCCACGGCCGCATGATGAGGAGGTCCCAGCGGATCTCGTAACGCGTGAGCCACGCTTCGGTGAGGTGGTGCACCCGTCCGGGTCGGGCCGTGAGCAGCACGATGCGCAGGCCCGGGTGGAGCAGGTCGAGGAGGACCTTGACCTCCTCGATCACCTCGTCGTCGCCGCACGCCTCGAAGAACGACTTCCAGTCGCGGCGCGGCGCCTCGATGTAGTGCTGACGGTTGACCGCGTCCGACAGGACACCGTCGATGTCGACGACGGCAGCGGGCGCGGGATCGACCATCCCGTCACGCCAGGTCCAGTGGTCGGGAGTGGCGATCGGCGGGTTCGCGGCGGTCACGCGTCGTCGCCCGTCGGGGCCGACGACAGGTAGCGCTCCTTGATGCCCTCAACGACCGACGGGTCGGCGAGGGTGGTGGTGTCGCCGAGGGCTTCGTCTTCGGCGACGTTGCGCAGCAGCCGGCGCATGATCTTGCCGGAGCGCGTCTTCGGGAGCTCCTCCGTGAACAGCACGGTCTTCGGCTTCGCGATCGGTCCGATGACCTGTGCGACGTGGTCGCGCAGCTCGGCGCCGAGCGCGTCGCTCGGTTGGAAGCCGGAACGCAGGATCACGAACGCGCCGATGGCCTGGCCCGACGTCGCGTCGGTCTTGCCGACCACCGCGGCCTCGGCCACGGCGGGGTGACCGACGAGCGCCGACTCGACCTCCGTGGTCGAGATGTTGTGGCCCGCCACGAGCATGATGTCGTCGACGCGCCCGAGCAGCCAGAAGTATCCGTCTTCGTCGCGCTTGGCGCCGTCGCCGGCGAAGTAGCGGCCCGCGTACTCCGACCAGTAGGTCTCGCGGTAGCGCTCGGGGTCGCCCCAGATGCCGCGCAACATCGACGGCCACGGACGGGTCAGCACGAGGTAACCGCCACCGGGGATCGGCACCGGGTTGCCGTGCTCGTCGACGATGTCGGTGCCGATGCCCGGGAGCGGGAAGGTCGCGCTGCCCGGCTTCAACGTGGTGGCGCCGGGGAGCGGGCTGATCATGATGGCGCCGGTCTCGGTCTGCCACCACGTGTCGACCACCGGGCACCGCTCGCCGCCGATGTGCTTCCAGTACCAGATCCACGCCTCGGGGTTGATCGGCTCGCCGACCGTGCCGAGCAGGCGGAGCGAAGACAGATCGTGCCGCTCGGGGAACTCCGCACCCCACTTCATGAATGTGCGGATCGCGGTGGGCGCGGTGTACAGGATCGTCACGCCGTAGCGCTCGATGATCGACCAGAATCGGTCCTTGCCCGGGTGATCGGGCGTGCCCTCGTACATGACGCTCGTCGTCCGGTTCGCGAGGGGTCCGTAGACGATGTACGAGTGACCGGTCACCCAGCCGCAGTCGGCCGCGCACCAGTAGACGTCGGTGTCGGGATGCAGGTCGAACACGTGCTTGTGGGTGAACGCGACCTGGGTGAGGTAGCCGCCGGTGGTGTGCATGATGCCCTTGGGCCGACCCGTGGTGCCGCTCGTGTAGAGGATGAACAGCAGGTCCTCGGAGTCCATCGTCTCCGGTGGACAGTCGGTGCTCTGCTCCGGCACGAGGTCGTGGTACCAGACGTCGCGGCCGGCCTGCATGGCGACGTCGTGCTCGGTACGCCGCACGACGAGCACCTTCTCGATCGACGGGGTCTCCGCGACCGCGTCGTCGGCCGTGGCTTTCAGGGGCACGACGTTGCCGCGCCGCCACGCGCCGTCGCCGGTCACGAGCACGGTGCACTCGGCGTCGTTGATCCGGTCGCGCAGCGAGTCCTTCGAGAAGCCGCCGAACACGACCGAGTGGGCCGCGCCGATGCGCGCGCACGCGAGCATCGCCATCGGGAGCTCCGGAACCATCCCGAGGTAGATCGCGACCCGGTCGCCCTTCACGACGCCGAGCTCCTTCAGCGCGTTCGCGAGGCGGCTGACCTCGTCGAGGAGCTCGGCGTAGGTGATCATGCGGGTGTCGCCGGGTTCGCCTTCCCAGTGGTACGCGACCTGGGTGCCGTAACCGGCCTCGACGTGGCGGTCGAGGCAGTTCTGGCTGACGTTCAGCTCACCGCCGACGAACCACTTCGCGAACGGCAGGTCCCAGTCGAGGATGGTGTCCCACTCCTTCGACCAGTCGAGCGCGAGCGCCTGACGGGCCCAGAAGCCCTCGAAGTCGCGGTCGGCTT
>JBBQMI010000444.1:0-2421 GCA_038328825.1 Acidimicrobiia bacterium
CCGAGCGCACCAGACCGTCGAGCACCGAATCCGAGGCGTGGACCCTGGTGACCACGAGGTCTTCGTTCGTGAGCACGTGGTTCGCGGGAACGTCGTGGGCGAGGGCAACGACACCCACGGTGCTGTCGGCCGCCGCCGCGAACCTGAGTCCGCCGACGACGGAGAGCACGACGAGCAGCACGCCGACGACGAGGCGGACGTCGACACGAGGGATTCGGCGCGGCACGCGCTTCACCCCGACCGTGGGTGCGGTCACCGCCACGATCCGCTCCCCGCACGACTTGGTACCGTGGACGACGCACCGTGAGGACACGACCGCCAACCGGCGGCAAGGAGCCCCAACGTGGTCGACCTACCCAGGTTCCTCCGACCCGACGAGGTCGCCGACGTGTTGAGTGTCTCGGTGTCGCAGGTGTACACGCTGATGCGGAGCGGCCAGCTCCCCGCGGTGAAGATCGGCCGACGCGGCGTGTGGCGCGTGTCGTCCGAATCCCTCGAGGCGTTCATCGCCCAGCTCGAGCTCGACGCGCGCGAACGCAGTCGCGAGCGTGATCCCGACGCCGTCTGAACGCGGTCGCACCGACCTGGCCCACTCACGACATCGGCTCCCACGTCACGCGGACGACCGCGCCGAGTCGCACGTCGTGCACGCGCGTGATCCGACGGCCCGCCGCGCCGGACCCGCCGTTCACCTGACCGAGACGGACGACGTCGCTTCCCACGTGGAGGACGCGACCGCGGAGATCCGCACCGTCGACGGTGACGAGGGTGACCACCTCGCCGACGGGGAGACGTCGGAGGAGGTCGGCGAAGCTCGAACGATCACCCGCGAGCTCGTCGGCGGCCTGCGTACGCGCCTCGTCGACGTCGAGGCCCGAGGCGAGCTCCCAGAAGATCCCATCGTCGTCTTCCACGTCTGGCCCTCCTTGGCCGTCAACGTCTGTACGCTTTGAGTATTTCGGGCGTAGATGGGTATTTCAAGTCAGCAACAGGAGTTTCCCTTGATCCCGGGGGAACCTTCTGTCACGATACCAAAGGTATCAGTCGGTAATCTCACGTAACGTTGCTGATGTTGTCAGTGTGACAGGAGACCTCCCATGGACGGGATCGCGAGGAACACGGCCGGGTTCGAGTCCGGTCTCGCCGATGCCCTCGTGCCCGTGGCCGTCGCCGCGATCGTCGCGCTGGGCCTGCTCCTGGCGATCGCGCTGGGCGTGGAGGTGCTCCGACAGGCAGGGAGAGCCCGGGGGATCGTCGGCCGCTGCGATCGGATCACGCCGGCGCCGGCCCGCCATCTCGCCGCTGCGACCCTCGGCCTGGTCGTCGCGCTGGTCGGGCCCGCCTCCGCCTACGCGAACGACGCCCCGGTGCGCGACTGGTTGGCGGGGAGCACGACCACGACGAGCCCGGTCGCCACCGAGGACCGGCTGGTCGAACGCTCGACCCCGACGGCAACTCCGGCTCCGGACCCGGTCCCGGTTGCTCCGCCTCCCGCGGTGCCGATCCCGATCGCGCCACCGACACCGAGCGCCGCGCCTCCGCTCGAGATGGTCGTCGTGGTCGAGGGCGACTGCCTCTGGTCGATCGCCGCCCGGCGACTCGCGCCCGACGTCGGCAACGCCGTGATCGATGCGGCGTGGCGGGCGATCTACGCCTTGAACCGGGCCGCGATCGGCGACGACCCGAACCTCATCTTCCCCGGAGCTCAGCTCGCACTTCCCCCGATCGACCCATCGCCCGCGGCACCCTGATCCCGGAGGACCCATGCCCACCACGATTGCCGTCCGTCCCTGGCCCGATCCCGTGATCGACACGCTCGGGCACGACCCGCGCAGCATCTACGTCGAGACGTTCTGGCTCCCGACCCTCGGACCGACCTCGCTGCTGTTGCTCCGTCACCTCGCCGGCCGATTCGATCAACAGCCCGAAGGGGTCCGGCTCGAGGTGGCCGGAACCGCCCAACGGCTCGGACTCGGGCACCGCGAGGGTCCGTCGTCGCCGCTCGTCCGCAGCCTCGCCCGCCTCGAGCAGTTCGACCTCGCGTGTCCGATCGACGACGGCTACGCCGTCCGACGCACGATCCCGCCGGTGAACCGACGACACGTCCGTCGGCTGCCGGAGGAGCTGCAGGCCGAGCACGACGCCTGGGTCGAGGCCCGCCTCGCCGAACCGCCACTCGAGGCCGTCCGTCGCCGAGCGCGTCGGATGGCGCTCGGGCTGCTCGAGCAGGGCGACGATCTCGATCGGGCGGAGCGCGCGCTCCACGCGGTCGGCTTCCACCCGGCCCTCTGTCGTGACGCCGCGGTCTGGGCCCACAACCGCCATCGCGAGGCGCTCATCGCCGCGACCGCACCCCCAGGCGCGGCCTGAACCTCGCCCGCACCGACGGCCGGCGCTGCTGCCCCCTCACGGCGCCGGCCG
>JBBQMI010000445.1:0-2395 GCA_038328825.1 Acidimicrobiia bacterium
GTCGACGTCGGCGTACGCCCCGCGCAGGATCTTCTGGAGCTGGACCCGCTTCTCATTGTCGGTGACTACGACGAACTCCCACGGCTGGGTGTTGCCCGAGCTGCACGCGAGGGTCGTCGCGCTGAGGATCTTCGCCATCACCTCGTTGGGGATCGGCTAGTCCCGGTAGATGCGCGTGGCGCGCAGGCCGTAGATGGCCTCGAACATGGTCGTGACGGGCCAGTTCGCCGGATCAGTCGGGTCACTCACGATGCCGTGCCCCCATCTTGTCTGGTCGACTCCGCTTCGCCATCCCGCTCTCCGAGCACGGCTGCGCTCCGTCTCCTGCAGTGCGGGTCAGTGGTCGAGCCCGTAGAGGCGCCGTGCGTTGTCGCGGAGCACCTTGCGGGCGAGGTCGTCGCTGAGATCGGGGCTCTCGAGCAGCTCTTTGGTGGAACCGGGGAAGATGCCGTCGGCGTGCGGGTAGTCCGACGAGAACACGATCGAGTCGGGATAGTCGCCGAGCATGACGCCGAGACCAGGCTCGACTTCTTCCACCGACACGAAGCACTGGCGGCGGAAATAGTCGGACGGCTTCATGGTGAGCGCGCCCCGATCGAACCCGAACCGCTCGAGGTGCTCGTCGAGCCGGTGGGCGTACGACATCGCCCACACCGCGCCGGTCTCGAGGAACGCGACGCGCAGGCGCGGGTGACGTTCGAGGATGCCGTACGCGATGAACGTCGTCAGGGTCATGATCTGCTGGGTCACGAAGTGCGTCGCGTGCAGCGGGCTGAAGTAGTCGTCGTAGCGGGCCTGGATCTCGTCGTAGGGAACGAGCCCGCTGATGCCGGGGTGCACCGCGAACGGCATGTCGACGTCTTCGAGGTACGACCACAACGGCTCGTACGACTCGTCCTGCAGACGGGGGAGCGAGCCGAAGTGCTCGGGACGACGCCACGCGCCGCGGAAACCGTGCCCTTCGATGCAACGCTTCGCTTCGGCGAGCGCGTCACCGGCGTCGGTCATCGGCAGCGTGGCGACGCCGACGAGCCGGTCCGGATCGTGCGCGCAGTAGTCGGCCACCCAGTCGTTGATCGCGCGACACAGTGCGAGTGCGGGCGCGCGCTCGGTGACGCCCTGGGTCATGAGCCCGTAGGTGGGGTAGAGGGCGGCGACGCCGATGTGATCGGTCGCCATGTCGGTGAGGCGCGGCGCCGGCTGAGTGGCGCCGCTGACGGCCACCGGCTCCTCGGTGACGACGGGGGTCTGCCCGGGCGCGCCGAGCGATGCCGCGGTGCCGGGCACGCGGAAGCTGGTGCGGTCACCGCACCGGAACTCGAACCAGCCGTCGTGCTGAATCACGCGCGGCGCGTAGTCGCGGAACTTCGCCGGCAGCAGCTCGTCGAACACACTTGTGGGCTCGACGATGTGACCGTCGGCGTCGAAGATCCACGGCGTCGTCGACGTGCGCAAGTCGTGGGAATCGAGGGTGGTGGTCACTGCTCTCCTTGTCGTGTTGTCTGAGGTCACCCCGGGCGGACGACTTGGCCGGGGAGCCGGCCGGTGAGCTCGCCGTGCAGCACGATCGGCTCGCCGTTGACGATGGTCGCCTGCACGCCCTTGCCCCACGCCTTGAAGCGGCCGACGTTCCCCGGCAGGTCGTGCACGAATTCCTTCTTCCAGGGGCCGATGGTGTCGGGGTCGAAGATCATGATGTCGGCCGGTGCTCCGGGCCTGATGACGCCACGGTCGCGCAGCCCGACGAGCACGGCGGGCATCTGCGTGATCTGGCGGATGCCCTCCTCCAGGCTCCACACCTTGCGGTCGCGTACCCACCGGCCGAGGAAGTAGGAGCTCCAGTCGGCGCCGTCGTCGCGCGCGAGGTGCGCACCTCCGTCGGAGACGCCGATGATCATGCGGGGGTCGCGCTGTGCCTCCCCGACCGCTTCCGTCCATTCCGGGCTCTCGGTGCGCCAGCGGAACCGCGTGGCGAGATCCTCTTCGAGCGCGAGGTCGAGCATCGCGTCGGCCGGGGCCTTGCCGAGCTCCTCGGCGACGTCGGCGATGGAACGCGACTGGAACTTCTGGTGCTCGGGGAGCGTCACTTCGTCGACGTAGACGGCCGTCCACAGCGGCGGTGGGTTGGTCGTGCCCTTGGCGGGGTCGCGGTTGTAGTTCTCGACCGCGCTGCGCATCTCGTCGCGCGCCGCGGGGTCGCGGAGCAGCGCGAGCTTCTCCTCCTTCGGGAGCTTGAGCATGCGGTCCCATGACGCGACCGACAGGTAGTGGAAGTTGGAATCGTCGATCACCACGGGGCGGTCGAACGGCCGCGCAATCAGCATCGAGAACACCGGCGCGCCGGCTTCGGTCGAGCGGTCGAGGAACGACACCGCGGCATCCCACGTGGCAGTGG
>JBBQMI010000446.1:0-2394 GCA_038328825.1 Acidimicrobiia bacterium
CCTCGGGCTCCCTCCCGCGCATCCCCACGCCCTGCACGTCGACGACGTGGACGTGATCGTGGAGAGCGACCGTCCGATCCTCGTGATCGAAGACGGCATCCCCACCGACGTCGACCGCGCCATCGCCGGTCACGCCCGCACGTTCGTCTCCGACGGCACCACGCTGCAGACGGGCATCGGCGGGATCCCGTCGACCGTGGTGGGCATCCTCGCCAGCGAGGACGGCGGCGACTACGGCATCCACTCGGAGATGTTCACGACCGGCCTCATGCAGCTGCACCGCGCGGGGAAGGTCACGAACGCTCACAAGGGCATCTTCCCGGGCGTGTCGATCACGACCTTCGCGGCGGGAACGACCGAGCTGTACCGGTGGCTCGACGGCAACGAGGAGGTGCGGTTCCTCCCGGTCGACGTCGTGAACTCGCCGCACACGATCGCCGCGAACCACAACGTCGTCACGATCAACGGCGCGCTCGCCGTGGACCTGTGGGGCCAGGCGGCCGCCGACTCGCTCGGCCGCGGACAGTACTCGGGCATCGGTGGCCACGAGGACTTCGTCGCGGTGTCGGGCTACCAGCTCGAGGACCGATCGTTGCTCTGTCTCCCCTCGGCCGCCACGGTGCGGGGGGAACGGGTGTCGCGGATCGACGTGGCCCTCCCGACGGGCGCGACGGTCACGACCCCCCGACATCAGCTCGACGTCGTGATCACCGAATTCGGCGTCGCCGAGCTGCGCGGCCGCACCGTGCGGGAGCGAGGTCGGGCGCTCGCCGCCATCGCCCATCCCGAATTCCGCGATCGCCTCGTCGCGGCGGCGGAGCTGCTCCGCTGAGCCCGCGCGCAGGGTGGTCGACCACCGAGGGTCGTTGTATCCGCGCGCGAAGGTCCGTAGCCTGCCCGCCGCGCCACAACGCGCAGCGACACACGATCGGCGAGGTGAGGGGCGTCCATGAACGAGAAGGTGCGACTCGGCGTCGCGGAGTTCGTCGGAACCGCGATCCTCGTGATCGGCGGCCCGGGCGCGGCGATCCTCGCCGGCGACAAGATCGGCTACCTGGGCATCGCCCTCGCGTTCGGCTTCAGCCTGCTCTGCGCCGCTTACCTGATCGGCAGCATCTCCGGTTGCCACATCAACCCGGCGGTCACCTTCGGCCTCTGGGTCGTCGGCAAGACGAAGAGCGGCGACGTCCCGTGGTACCTCGGCGGTCAGATCCTCGGCGGCATCTTCGGTGCGGGCGTGATCTTCGTGATCGCGAGCGGGCTCTCGGGCTTCAGCGCCTCAGACTCGGGTTTCGCGTCGAACGGCTGGGGCGACCACTCGCCGAGCGCCGTCTCCGGGCCCGCCGGTCGACTCGTCTCGAGCGGATACAACTTCGGCGCCATGGCCGTGACCGAGATCGTGCTCACCGCGCTCTTCGTGCTGGTCGTCGTGAGCACGAGCCGCAAGTCGATGCCCGTCGGGTTCACCGGTCTCGCCGTCGGCCTGATGCTCACCCTGGTGCACCTCGTGAGCATCCCGGTCGACAACACCTCGGTGAACCCGGCCCGCAGTCTCGCGACCGCGATCTTCCAGGGTGGATGGGCGCTCGATCAGCTCTGGGCGTTCATCGTGTTCCCGCTCATCGGTGGCGTGGTCGGTGGCGTGATCTGGAAGGTGCTCGTCCCCGCCGACGACGCCTGAACGGACGCGCGTCGTCGGAGCCGATCGCCCGCGTCGGGTGACGAGCGAACCGACGCGGACGCCGAGCAGGATGATCGCCATCGTCGCGGTGACGATGGCGATCCACACCGTGGCCGGCGCGGAACCGTCGGTGCCGGCAACGAGTGCGTGCGCGGTCACGGCCGCGAACACCACGAACGAGAGCAGGTGCACGGTGTGCCACACGCGGCGGGGGAGTCGTCGCATCGCGAGCGACGTGAGCTCGATCGCGAACAGCAGGTACATCGCGACGATCCCGAGGGCCACGGCACCCGGGCGCCACGCGGTCGAGTACGGGACGACGACGTCGGCGAAGGTCCAACCCACGTAGGTGTCGGCGAACAGCGCGCCGACGTGCAGGAGCACGAAGAGGCACGCGATGCCGCCGAGGAACCGGTGGAGGTCGCGCACCCACGCCGGGCTCGGCTTGCGGGTGGCGCGGGCCGACAGGAGGAGACCCCAGAGCACCGACGCGGCCACGAGCGCCCACGCGACCAGACCGCTGGCGCGGACGGTGTACCACCAGAGGTGCTGGGTCACGGGCGGAAGGCGCCGAGCCCGGCCAGTTCGGTGACGCGGCCGTCGTCGTGCACGAGCAGGCCCGTCGCGCCGGCCTCGGCGACGAGCGCGGCGCCGGCATCCGGGCCCGCGATGAACGCGGCCTTCGCCAGCACCTCGGCCCACCACGTCGTGCC
>JBBQMI010000447.1:0-2360 GCA_038328825.1 Acidimicrobiia bacterium
ATGCTCGGCGCGAATTGCGACGACGTCTACTTCGGCCCCTCGATCGGCCTGTGGGAGCCGGGCTGTGTGCCGAGGATCAGTGGTGACCCGTCGGTCGCGAACTCCCAGTACCGACGCGACGCAGTGCGCTACGTCCGCGACCACGCCGACCGCGCCCCGATCGTCGCGCTCGCACGCGTCGGGCGCACGTGGAGTCTCTTCCGCCCGGGCGACATGCTGTCGTACCAGGAGGCCGACGCGCACGAGTGGTGGGTGACGTTCCTGGGCCTCTGGTTCTTCTTCCCACTCCTCTTCCTCGCCGTGGGCGGGATCGTCGTGATGCGGGAACGCTTCGACCACCTCTGGCAGCTGCTCGTGCCCGTGGTCATCGTGACGATCGTGTCGATCGTGACCTACGGCCAGACCCGGTTCCGCGTCCCGGCCGAACCGAGCATCGTCGTGCTCGCGGCGATCGCACTCGACGCGTTCTTCCCCGGGAAGGTCGTGTCGCGCGGTGGCGAGGTGCGTCAGCCGACCACCTGATCGGCCCACACGACCATCGACTCCAGCTCGACCACGCCGAACCCCGACACCATCGCGACGTCGAGCGCGGTCCCCGTCGAGACCGTGGTGTCGTTGTCGAACGAGACCTTCTCGTGCACCCAGTCGGAGATCATCGGAACCCGACCCCACACCGTCCGGAGTGAGCGGCGCTACTCGAGGGCGATGGCGGCCAGGGCTTCGAGGTGGGCGTGTGGCGGGCCGCCGTACTGCTGGAGCGTGAGGAGGCGCTTGTAGAAGAGGTGGATGTCGTGCTCCCAGGTGAAGCCGACGCCGCCGAAGACCTGGATGGCCGACGCGGCGACTCGGGAGAAGCCGTCGCCCGCGAACGCCACGGCCATCGTCACCGCCCGTCGCCGTTCTGCGGGATCGGCGGCGTCGCAGGCCCAGCACGCGTAGTACGCGGCGGCCCGGCCGAGCTCGACGGCCTGGAGCATCTCGGCGCAGAGGTGTTGCACCGCCTGGAACGATCCGATGGGCTTCCCGAACTGCTCGCGCTCCTTCGCGTAGCCGACCGCCAGTGCGAGCGACTGCTCGGCGGCGCCCACGCCGTCGACGACCGCGGCGGCGACCATGCGATCCCGTGTCGCGGCGATCGCGTCCGACGCATCGTCCGATCCCAGCCGACGGGCGGGCGTGTCGACGAACGCGACCGCACCTTGCCTGCGGGTCGCGTCGATGGTCTCGGTCGGGGTCACCTCGAGCCCGGGCGCGCCGGCCTCGACGACGAACACACCGAGCCCGCGGTCGGTGTGGGCCACGACCACGAGCACCTCGGCCGCGGGTGCGTCGGCGACGTGTGTCGCCGCGCCCGTGATCCGATCAGCCGATGCGTGGAGCGCCCACGAGTCGAGTTCGTCGTCGAGCGGGAGCACGACGGTGGCGACCGTCGCGCCGGCGGCGAGCGCGGCGAGGAGATCGCCGGCGTCGGGCGACACGTCGGCGACGAGGGTGAGCAGGCCGGCGGCGGCGACAGCGGTCGAGGCGAACGGACCGGGATGCACGACGCGTCCCATCTCTTCGAGGACCACGGCCATGTCGACCATGCCCATGCCCCCACCGCCCCGAGCTTCGGGCACGAGGAGGCCGGTGAGTCCGAGCTCGGCCAGCGCGTCCCAGACGTCGGCGCTCGTGCCCGACGGTGACGTGAGCTGGCCACGCACGTACGGGGAGATCGGGGCCCGCTCGGCGAGGAACCGCGCGACCGTCCGACGCAGCAGCTCCTGGTCCTCGTCGAACTCGAAATCCACCGGCCCTCCACCTGACGGGCGTGTCAGGCCGGAGGCTACTGTCGACGCCGTGCGTCTGAGGTACGGCCCCGAGGAAGAGGCGTTCCGCGCCGAGCTGCTCGACTGGTTGGAGGCGAACCTCCCCAGCCGGGAGGTGATGGCCGAGCCGAAGCTCTCGAGCGCGCACCTGCCCGACTGGGCGCGCGCCTGGCAGCGCACGCTGTTCGACGCCGGCTGGTTGGTTCCGGGATGGCCGCCCGAGCTCGGTGGGCGCAACGCGACCCCGGTGGAGCAGATGATCTACTTCGAGGAGCTCTCGAAGCGGAGCATCTCGCGCAGCCTGAACCCCCAAGGCCTCGGGATCATCGCTCCGTCGATCCGCGACTACGGAACGCCCGAGCAACAGGAACGCTTCCTCCTCCCCACGCTGCGCGCCGAGGTCGCGTGGTGCCTCGGGATGAGTGAGCCTGCGGCCGGGAGCGACCTCGCGAGCCTGCGGACTCGCGCGGTGCTGGACGGTGACCACTTCGTGGTGAACGGCCAGAAGGTGTGGACCTCGGGCGCGCACCACGCCGACTGGTGTCTCTGCTT
>JBBQMI010000448.1:0-2351 GCA_038328825.1 Acidimicrobiia bacterium
AGCGCTCACGTCGACGGCGCGTACCGTCGGCGAGTTGCTCACCGAACGCGCGGTCGCGTTCGTCGCGGGCGATCAGATCGAGCCGCCGCTCGAGACACCGCTCGCGCCCGGTCTCGCGATCTCGGTCACGCACACGAGCGCCGGACGCGTCACCGAGGATGCCGTCGTGCGGTTCGAGGTGCAGGAGCGCCCCGACCCGTCGATGCCCGAAGGCACGCGGAACGTCGTGCAGGCCGGGGTCGACGGAATCGATCGCACCACCTTCCAGCTCACGCGCGCCGGCGACCCGAGCGCCGGGAGGCAGGCGCTCGGGACCGTGCGGGTCAGGGCCGCGCAGCCCGAGATCGTCGCCGTGGGCTCGCAACCGGTCGGCGGCACGGGGAGTCAGGCGGGTGTCGCCACGTGGTACGCCACGCTCTACCAGCCGGGAACCTGCGCGCACCTCCACCTTCCGTTCGGCACCATCGTGCGCGTCACCGATCTCGACACCGGCGCGTCGGCCACCTGCCGCGTCGCCGACCGCGGTCCCGAGGCGTGGACCGGGAACATCGTCGACCTCTCACCCGACGTGTTCCGGCAGCTCCAGCCACTCTCCGTCGGCGAGCTCCGCGTCCGCCTCGACTACTGAGGGAGCCTGCCGGCACCCGACCCGATCGGTGACACGATGGCCGTGTGACCGCGATCAACCCGGGGGAGCTCCGCAGGCTGCTCAGTGCCCACGGCCTGCGACCCAGCCGCGCTCTCGGTCAGCACTTCCTGGCCGATGCCAACACCGCGCGGCGCATCGTCGCGCTCGCGGGGGTCGGCCCCGGCGATCGCGTGCTCGAAGTGGGACCGGGTGTGGGTTCACTCACCGTCGCGCTCGCGGGAGCGGGAGCGCGCGTCACCGCGCTCGAGCTGGATCGCCACCTCCTGCCCGTCCTCGACGACGCGTTGGACCAAGCCGGCGTCGCGTCCTCGGTGCAGGTCGTGCAGGGTGACGCGCTCACCGTCGACTTCGACGCGCTGCTCCGCGGGGAACCGCACGTGATGGTGTCGAACCTGCCGTACAACGTCGCGGTCCCGATCGTGATGCGCATGTTGGCTGGCGTTCCCGCCGTGCCGCGGATGCTCGTGATGGTCCAGCGCGAGGTCGCTGACCGCCTCGCGGCCGGCCCCGGCACCAAGGACTACGGCTCCGTCTCCGTGCGGGTCGGCTACTTCGCGTCGGCGCGTCGGGTCGGACTCGTCCCGCCCACCGTGTTCCTCCCACCGCCCAAGGTCGACTCCGCGCTCGTGGAGTTGGTCCGTCGACCGCACCCGCCGGTCGACGTGCCGTCGGTGGACGCGCTCTTCGCGCTGGTGCGGGCGGGGTTCTCGCAGCGTCGGAAGATGCTCCGGCGCGTGTTGCGGACCGAGCTCGGCGACCGCACCGACGCGGTGCTCGCAGCCGCCGGGATCGATCCGGCGTCGCGGGCCGAGACCCTCGATCTCACCACGTGGGCCGCGCTGGCGCGGGAGGTCGCTGCCACCGCCGACGTCCCGAGCGGTGCCACGCCGGAGGAGCCCGGGTGACGGATCGGGCCCCCGCCAAGCTCACGTGGTCGCTGCGCGTGCTCGGGAGGCGCCCCGACGCCTTCCACGAGCTCGAGGCGCTCACCACGGTGGTCAGCGAGCCGCACGACACGGTCACCGTCACGGCGTCGGACCAGGGCAGCAGCATCTCGGTGTCGGGCATCGACCGCGCCGTGCCCGCGGATGCCACGAACCTGGCCTCGCGGGCCGCGGCGTTGGCGGGGTTCGACGTGGCCATCGTGCTGGAGAAGGTGATCCCGGCCGGTGGTGGCCTCGGGGGCGGGTCGTCGGACGCAGCCGCGGTGCTGCGTGTCCTGCGCGACCGCTTCGGGCTCGACCCGACCCGCGCCGACGCCATCGCGGTCGAGCTCGGATCCGACGTGCCGGTCTGCCTGCACGGGGGCACGGCCTGGATGCGCGGACGGGGTGAGCGGGTCGAACCGGTCGCGGGCGTCGCGCCCACGCCCGTCGTGATCGCGGTGCCGCCCATCCACTCGTCGACACCGGCCGTGTACGGGGCGTGGGACGAGCTCGGGGGGCCTCGGGCCACCCGGGCGGTCGCGGCGCCACCGGCGCTCGTCGGGCTCACCTCGGCCCTGCTCAACGATCTCGAGCCGGCCGCCGAGCTGGTCACTCCCGCGCTGGCCGAGTTCCGTCGCGCCTTCCACGAACACGCCGGCCGCGAGCCGTTCCTCGCCGGGAGCGGCTCGGCCTACTGCGTGTGGCTCGACGATCCCGACACGGCCCGCGCGACAGCCACCCGGGTGGAACGAGAGCTCGGAGTAGCGACCTTTGCG
>JBBQMI010000449.1:0-2350 GCA_038328825.1 Acidimicrobiia bacterium
ACGAGGTCATCCTCCCCGCCAACACCTTCATCGCCACCGCTGAGGCCGTCGTGCGTGCCGGGGCCACGCCGGTGCACGTCGACTGTGACCACGATTACCAGCTCATCGACGTCGACGCGGTCGCGGCGCGGGTCGACTCCCGCACCGCGGCGGTCGTCCCCGTGCACCTCTTCGGGCAGCTCGCGCCGCTCGGCCCGTTGCACACCCTGCTCGGCGCGTCGGGACCACTGATCATCGAAGACGCGGCGCAGTGTCAGGGCGCGACGCAAGACGGCTCCGGCCCGGCAACGATCGGGGTCGCGGCCGCGACCAGCTTCTATCCGGGGAAGAACCTCGGCGCGTACGGCGAGGCTGGCGCGGTGCTCACCGGCGACGCCGACATCGCCCACCGCCTGCGGAGCCTCCGCAACCACGGCAGCGAGGCGAAGTACGAGCATCCCGAGCTGGGATTCAACTCGCGCCTCGACACGCTCCAGGCCGTGGTGTTGCGGGCGAAGCTGGCGCGCCTCGCCGCCGGCAACGAGGCCCGCCGGGCGGCGGCTCGTCGCTACGACGCGTTGCTCGCCGGGTTCGACGAGGTCACCCCGCCGTCGACGCTGCCCGGCAACGAGCACGTGTGGCACCTCTACGTCGTCCGTGTCCCTCGTCGCGATGCGGTCCTGGCGGCCCTGCACGACGCGGGGATCGGTGCGGGCGTCCACTACCCGATCCCGGTGCACCTGCAGGGCGCGTTCCGAAGCCTCGGACATCGGCCCGGAGACTTCCCCGAGGCCGAGCGGGCCGCGTCGGAGATCCTGTCGCTGCCGTTGTTCCCCGAGATCACGCCGGAGCAGCAGCAGCGCGTCGTCGACGCGCTCGAGAAAGCACTGGTGTGATCCCGACGGGCGTGTTCGTGCACGAGCGCGGGTTGTGCGAGAGCGATGTGGTCGGAGCCGGGACTCGCGTGTGGGCCTTCGCCCACATCCTTCCCGGAGCGGTGGTCGGCACCGACTGCAACATCTGCGACCACGCGTTCATCGAGACGGGCGCGCGCGTCGGCGACCGGGTCACCGTGAAGAACGCCGTCCTGATCTGGGACCGCGTCACCGTCGACGACGACGTGTTCCTCGGCCCCAACATGGTGTTCACCAACGACCTCATGCCGCGCGCCGCGGTCAAAAACGGTACCGACGGGTTCCTCGCCACGCACGTGGAACGCGGCGCGACCATCGGCGCGAACGCGACGATCGTGTGCGGCGTCACGATCGGCACCCAGTCGTTCGTCGGGGCCGGTGCCGTCGTCACCCACGACGTCGTTCCGTACGCGCTGGTCGTCGGGAACCCGGCACGCCGGATCGGCTGGATGTGCGAGTGCGGCAACCGACTCGACGACGACCTGGCGTGCACCGCCTGCGGCCGCACGTACCGCGACCGTGGAAGCGGCCTGATCCCCGGATGACGCAGTGACGAACCCGCCTCCAGGCCTGCACCCGGACCGGCTCCTGCGGCTCCTGCGACGAGCGGTCGGCGAGTGCCGGCTCGATCTCGGCGGGGCGACGGTGCTCACCGAGGCCGCGACCGGCGCGTACGTGGTGACGCCGATTGTCGCGGCGCTCGGCGGTGCGTGGCGCGTGATGGCGTTCACCCGCGACACACGCTACGGCTCGGTCGCCGACGTCACCACCGCGACCCTCGACCTCGCTACGCGGGCGGGTGTCGCCGACCGCGTCGAGATCGTCACCGACCGGAATCAGGACCTCTTCGCGGCGGCCGACATCGTGACCAACTCCGGGCACCTGCGGCCGTTCGACGCCGAGACGATCGGTTGGATGCGCGCCGACGCGGTGATGCCGCTGATGTTCGAGGCGTGGGAGCTCGACGCCGGTCGCGTCGACGTCGACGTCGACGCGCTGCGCGCTCGCGGCATCCGCACCGCAGGAACGAACGAACGGAACCCGGCCGTCGACGTGTTCAACTACCTCGGACCCATGGCGGTCAAGCAGCTGACCGACGCGGGGGTAGCCGTGCGCCACAGCCGCGTGCTCGTGGTGTGCGACAACCCGTTCGCACCGTTCCTGCACGACGGTCTCAGGTCGGCGGGTGCGACGGTCGAAGAAGCTCCGATGCCCCCCCGTACCTACGCGAACGATCTCGACGCCGTGGTCGTCGCGCTGCGTCCCACCGGCGCACCCGTGTTCGGCGACTCGGACGCGCGCCGTCTCGCCGACGCCGCCCCCGGCGCGGTCGTGACGCAGTTCTGGGGCGACGTCGACCGGTCGGCGCTCGCGTCGACCGGGGTGGCGGTGTGGCCCACGCTCGCTCCCGGAGCGGGGCCCATGGGCGTGCTGCCGTCGGCCCTCGGACCCGAACC
>JBBQMI010000450.1:0-2349 GCA_038328825.1 Acidimicrobiia bacterium
TCGTCCTCGCGCGCGTCGCCGGCGGCTACCGGTACCAGACCCATCCCGACCTCGCGCCCTACGTCGAACGCTTCGTGTTGGAGGGCCAGCACGCCCGCCTCTCCGGGCCGTCGCTCGAGACGCTCGCGATCGTCGCCTACAAGCAGCCGGTGTCGCGCGCCCAGCTCGCCGCGATCCGCGGTGTGAACGTCGAGTCGACCCTCAACACGCTGATCCAACGCGGCTACGTGGAGGAGTCGGGCCACGACTCCGGACCGGGCCAGGCCATCCTGTACGGCACCACGCAGTCGTTCCTCGAACGGCTCGGGCTCGACTCGCTCGCCGATCTCCCGTCGCTCGTCGACTTCGTGCCCGACGCATCGGTGGTCGAGGCCCTCGAGCGCGGCCTGTACCTGCGTGCCGAACCGGAACCGGCCGACGCGTCCGGTGCCGATTCCGTCCCCGAGTGAGCGCGGGCGGAGGCCCGGAGCTGCCGCGTGAGCCTGGAGCAGGTGAGCGGTCGAGGGCGGCAGCCGGAGCGAACCGACATGAAGGAGAGCGCCTGCAGAAGGTGCTCGCCCGCGCCGGGATGGGGTCACGACGGACCGCGGAGAACCTCATCGCCGAGGGTCGCGTCCTCGTCGACGGAGAGGTCGCGATCCTCGGCCGACGCGTCGACCCCGAGCACGACCGCATCACCGTCGACGGAGTGCCCGTCTCGGCGTCGGGCGACATCGTCACCTACCTCCTCAACAAGCCCGCGGGGGTCGTGAGCACCGCATCGGATCCCCAGGGGCGCCCGACGGTGGTCGAGCTCGTGCCCGACGAACCGCGGGTCTTCCCGGTCGGTCGGCTCGATGCCGACTCCGAAGGCCTGCTCGTGATGACGAACGACGGCGATCTCGCCCAGCGTCTGACCCATCCGAGCCATGGAGTCGAGAAGGCCTACCTCGC
This sequence comes from Acidimicrobiia bacterium, assembly GCA_038328825.1. GTDB lineage: Bacteria > Actinomycetota > Acidimicrobiia > IMCC26256 > JANYLB01 > JANYLB01. The sequence goes on from JBBQMI010000450.1 coordinate 934, forward strand.
CGAGGTCGACGGCGTCCCCACCCGCGCGACGCTGCGACGCCTGCGCGAGGGCATCGAGCTCGACGACGGCACGACGGCTCCGGCAGAAGCGAATCTCGTGCAGGCGCGCGACGGGACGGCCGCGGTCGAGATCGTGATCCACGAGAGTCGCAACCGCCAGGTCCGACGCATGCTCGACTCGGTCGGCCATCCCGTGCGTCGCTTGGTGCGCACCCGGATCGGCCCGCTCGCCGACCCGGGACTCGCACCGGGAACGTGGCGACCACTCGCGCACGAAGAGATCCGCGAGCTCTATGCCGCCAGCGAGCCGGAAGGGCTCCGGTAGGGTCCGAAGCCGTGAGACTCGTGGCGCTCCGGGGCGCGATCACCTGTGACGACAACACCAAGGATCAGATCGACTCGCGCACGCAGCGGCTCGTCGCCGAGATGCTCGAAACCAACGCGGTCGACAAGGAAGACCTGGTCAGCATCATCTTCACCGCCACCGACGATCTCACCGCGGAGTTCCCGGCGACTGCGGCGCGGGCCCTCGGCCTCGGCGACGTCCCGTTGCTCTGCGCCCGGGAGTTGGGGATCGGACACGGCATGCCGTTGTGCGTGCGGGTGATGATGCACCTCTCTACCGAGCGCACCCGGGCCGAGATGCACCACGTGTATCTCGAAGGGGCCCGGGCGCTGCGCGACGACCTCCCGGAGTGAGTGGGCCGGAGTAGGGATGCCGAAGATCGCGCTGGTCGGGACCGGCCTCATCGGTGGCTCCATCGGGCTCGCGCTCACACGCGCGGGTGTCGAGGTGATCGGGTACGACCGCGACGCCGCGCGCGCCGAACGGGCGCGCGAGCTGGGAGCCACCAGCGCCGCCGCATCGTCGCTCGCCGATGCCGTGGCCGGAGTCGACGCGGTGGTGGTGGCGGTGCCGGTGTCGGCGGTCGCCGGCCTGGTGATCGAGGCGCTGGCGCTCGGTGCCCCGGCAGTGACCGACGTCGGTTCGGTGAAGGCCCCGGTCGTCGCGGCGGTGCAGGCCGGGTCTCCGGAGGAGGCGCACCGGTTCGTGGGCGGCCACCCGATGGCCGGTTCGGAGCAGGACGATCTCGACGGCGCCGACCCCGACCTGTTCGCAGGCGCGATGTGGGTCCTCACCCCGACCGAGGTCACCGATCCCGAGGCCTTCGCGACCATCCGGGCGTTGGTGGCCCAGACCGGTGCCGAGATCGTCGCAATCGCACCCGACCACCACGATGCGCTCGTCGCGGTGGTGAGTCACGTCCCTCAACTCGCGGCCACCACGCTCATGGACGTCGCCGCCAACAGCGGCGAGGAGCACTCGACCCTGTTGCGCCTCGCGGCCGGGGGCTTCCGCGACATGACGAGGATCGCCGCGGGACACCCCGGCATCTGGCCCGACATCTGTGTGGC
>JBBQMI010000451.1:0-2332 GCA_038328825.1 Acidimicrobiia bacterium
TCAGCGGGTCGCCCGGTCAGCGGCCCAGGAACGTCGCCTTGCCGGGGCAGTGCTCGAGGAAGCTCTGCACCCCCGTTGTCGCGTCCTCGGTCGTGAACACGTCGACGAAGAGCTCGGCCTCGAGATCGAGACCGTCGGCGAGCGACCCGTCGAGGCCACCGTCGATCGCGCGCTTGGCGTACCCCATGGCCGCGACCGCGCCGCCGGCGAGCGCCGCCGCCCAGGCGAGCGCGGCGTCGAGCGTCTCCTCGGCCGGGACGACCCGGTCGACCAGACCGATGGCGAGCGCTTCGTCGGCGCGTACCTGACGACCGCTCCACACCAGCTCCTTGGCCCGGGCCGGACCGACGAGTCGGGCGAGCCGCTGCGTCCCTCCGGCGCCGGGGATGATGCCGAGCAGGATCTCGGGCTGCCCCACCTTCGCCCGGTCGCTCGCCACCCGGAGGTCGCATGCCATCGCGACCTCGAGCCCACCACCGAGCGCGAACCCGCCGATCGCAGCGATCACGGGCCGTGGGATCGCGGCGAGGGCGTCGAGCGCCGACCGGAAGGCCTCGGAGAACAGCTCCGCTTCCTCGGGCCCGCCGAACTCGGAGATCTCGGCCCCGGCGGCGAAGGTGCGCTCCCCGCCCACGACCACGACGGCCTTCACGCTGGCGTCGATGGCCAGCTCCCGTGCGACCTCCGCCAGCTCGGCGAGCAACGCGAGTGACAGCGCGTTCATCGGAGGACGGTCGATCCGCACCAGGGCGACACCATCGGCGCGCCGTTCAGCAGTCACGAACTCAGTCATGAACCGAACCCTACGCGGCGCGACCGTGCAGGTAGCGTGGCGTCGCATGGCGAACCAGGTCGCGCAGGTCGCGGTGATCACCGGTGGCAACGCCGGCATCGGCAAGGAGACCGCGGTCGCGCTGGCTCGCGCCGGGTGGCAGGTGTTGATCACCGCTCGCGACCCCGGCCGTGGCGCGGACGCGCTCGAGGAGATCCGGTCGCGCGGCTCGTCGACGCGTGTCGACGTCGTGCCGCTCGATCTCGCCGATCTCGCCAGCGTGCGCGCGTTCCCCGACCTCCTCGCGGCCCGCACGGACCGGCTCGACGTCCTCGTGAACAACGCGGGCGTAGTGCTGCAGGACCGGCGGGTCACCGTCGACGGCTTCGAGCAGACCTTCGGGGTGAACCACCTCGGCCACTTCCTGCTGACCGACCTGCTCCTCCACCGGCTCCGCGCGAACCCGAACGGTTCGCGCGTCGTGGTGCTGTCGTCGCACGCCCACAAGATGGCGCGGCGCGGCCTCGACTTCGACGATCTCCAGACCGAGCACCACCGCTACCGGGGCTTCGCGGTCTACTCCCGCACGAAGCTCGCCAACATCCTCTTCACCCGCGAGCTCGCGCGCCGCCTCGACGGTTCCGACATCACCGTGAACGCGGTGCACCCCGGATACGTCGACAGTCGCTTCGGCCGCGACGGCGACACCCGCCGGTGGTTCGAAGTGGTGGCTCGCGTCGGGAGCTTCATGGCGATCACACCGGAAGTCGGCGCCCAGACGTCGGTGTACCTCGCGAGCTCACCCGACGTCGAGGGCATCACCGGCGAGTACTTCTACAAGGGTCGGCCGAGCAAGGTGTCGTCGGCGGCCCAGGACGACCTCGCCGCGACCCGACTGTGGTCGGCGAGCGAGATCCTCGTCGGGATCTAGCCCAACAGCTCGTCGGCCGCGGCGTAGGGGTCCATCGCACGCGACTCGACCCGCGTGACCAGCGCCTCGAACGCGACACCGCGGCAGCGATCGTCGACCTGGTGCTGGATCCGGGCGACCACGATCCCCCGGATCTCCGTGCGCAGTCGGGCGGCGCGCCGACGCTCGAGATCGCCGGTTGCCTCCACGTGGGCGCGGTGCTCCCCGATCACCCGCCAGAGCTCGTCGACGCCGTCGCCTCCGGTGGCGACGGTCGCGAGGATCGGCGGTCGCCACGAACCGGGTACCGACAGGTCGAGCATGAGCTCGAGGTCGCGCACGGTGTCGGCGACGCCGGGCCGGTCGCTCTTGTTCACCACGAACACGTCGGCGATCTCGAGCAGGCCGGCCTTGTTCGCCTGCACGGCGTCGCCCCATCCGGGCGTGACCACGACCACGGTCGTGTCGGCCGCGCCCGCGATCTCGACCTCCACCTGCCCGACCCCCACGGTCTCGACGAGCACCCACGGGAACGACGCCGCGTCGAGCACGCGCTGTGCCTGAGGAGTCGCGAGCGCGAGACCGCCGAGGTGACCGCGGGTCGCCATAGACCGGATGAACACGCCTGGATCGGTGGCATGGTCCTGCAT
>JBBQMI010000452.1:0-2302 GCA_038328825.1 Acidimicrobiia bacterium
CCGAGGTGTTCTTCACCGACGTGGTCGTCCCGCGCGAGAACCTCATCGGCGGCCTCCACGACGGATGGCGCCTCACGCAGGGCTCACTCGCGCACGAGCGCGCCGGACTCTGGGTCGAGGGCGTCGCCCGCCTCGAACAGAGCATCGAGGGGCTCGTCTCGCTGGCGAAGCGACGGGGGTGCGCGGACGACCCGATCGTCCGGCGTCGGATCGCCGAGGGGTACCAGCGCGCCGCGAGCCTGCGCGCGCTCGGCTACAAGGGGTTCACGAGCTTCGCCCAGGGCAGCTCCGCGCCCGAGCACTCGTACATGAAGATGGCGACGTCGGAGCTCGGCAAGGCGCTCTACGAGCTCGGCATGGAGATCCAGGGACCGTTCGGCCCCGTGACCGACGACGAGCGGGGCGAGGAGCAGGGTCGTTGGGCCGACGCGTTCTTCGTGAGCTTCGCCAACACGATCGCGGGGGGATCGTCGGAGATCCAACGCAACATCATCGCCCAACGGGTCCTCGGACTCCCGAGAGGCTGACGATGGACTTCGCGTTCACGCCCGACCAGGAACTCCTCCGCGAGACGGCCCGCAACCTGTTGGCGCGGGAGTGCCCGCCGGCGGTCGTGCGCGCCCACCGCGACGACCCCGACGCCGCCGACGCGCTCTGGAGCCACCTGCGCGACTTCGCCGCGCTCGGGACCGCGTCGACGGTCGACCAGTGCGCGTTCGCCGAGGAGCTGGGATACGTGGCCGCGCCCGGGCCGTTCTTCGCGACCACCGCGCTCTTCCAGCCTGTGCTCGACGCGATCGGGTCCGACCTCGCCGACAAGGCGGGCACCGGTGAGATCACCGGCACCGCGGCGCTCGCAGGAGCCGACGGCTTCTGGACCCTGAACGACGACCCGGTGAAGACGTTCGTCCTCGAGGCCGACCGCGTCGACGTCGTGGCCGTGATCGACGGCCGCGCCGACGGCGACGCGTCGGTCGTGCTCGTGGAGCGGCCGGCGACACGACGGGTGGAGACGATCGACACCTCGCGTCGTGTCTTCGAGGTGAGCGTCCCGACCGGCGAGCGCGTACCGATCGATCCCGTCGCCGTCGCCACGCTGGTCGAGCGCGCCACCGTCGTGCTCGCCGCCGAGCTCGTCGGCACCGCGCGCCGCCTGTTCGAGATGTCGCTGCAGTACGCGAAGGAACGCCACCAGTTCGGCGTGCCCATCGGATCCTTCCAGGCGATCCAGCACAAGCTCGCCGACATCTCGCTCGACGTCGAACGGGCCTGGAGCGCGGTGTACTACGCGGCGATGGCCCTCGATGCGGGCGACGCCACCACCGAGAACGACCGCCACCGCGCCGTGCACGTGGCCAAGGCGGCCGCCGGCGAGGCGGCCAAACGAGCGGCCAAGGACGGCATCCAGATCCACGGGGGCATCGGGTACACGTGGGAGCACGACCTCCACCTCTTCATCCGCCGCGCCTACGCGTCGGAGGCCCTCCTCGGCCCGACCGGTTGGCACCACGACCGCCTCGCCGATCTGCTGATATAGCGGTTGAGTACTGTACTCATAGCTGATACGCTCTCTTCATGCGCCAGGATCGGCCCGACCCCCAGACCCTGAGCCGGCTCCGGTCCGGGCTCCTCGTGCGCGAGGCGCGGAGCATCGCCGGGCTCACCCAAGCCCAACTCGCAGAAGCCGTCGGCACGAAGCAATCAGTCATCTCCCGGTGGGAGCGCGGGCTCGACGAGCCTCGCATCGGCACACTTGCTCGTCTGCTCCGCGCGTGCGGGCTCGAGGCCGATGTCGCCTTCCGTCGTCTCGACGATGTCGACCGGGCTCAGGTCCGCGGCACGATGCGACTCTCACCGGAGGAACGGCTCGTCCAGGTCGAGCAGCTCTCGGAGCTGGTCACGAGGGCCCGTCCGGTACCGGCCCGTGCCTGATCGCCTGCACGCGCGCGAGCTCCTCGGCACCCTCGCCGAGCACCGGGTCGATTTCGTCCTCATCGGTGGCCTCGCGGCCGTGCTCCACGGATCCCCTGCGATGACGAACGACGCCGACATCTGCCCGAGCCGAACGTCCGACAACCTCGAGCGGCTCGCCGCCGCCCTGCAGGCCATGCACGCGCGCATCCGCACCGAGTCGGAACCCGATGGACTTCCATTCGCGTGCGACGCCGTGTTCCTGTCGCGGATCGATCCCGCGCTGAACCTCGTGACCGACTTCGGCTACTTCGACCTGGCGCTCCGCCCCGCCGCGTTCCCCGCCGGCTACCCGGACCTGCTCCCCCACGCGATCGAGTACGACCTCGAC
>JBBQMI010000453.1:0-2294 GCA_038328825.1 Acidimicrobiia bacterium
CTTCTGGTTGGTCTTCCTCCTCGTGACGGTGCCGATCGGGCTCGAGCACATGCTGGAGAATCTCGTGCACCACGCGGTCGAACACGAAGCGTTTCTCGTGCGTTTCGGAGGCCATGCCCTCATCGGCATCATCGTCGGGTCGATGGTCGGCCTCGTCGAGGTGCACCTCGCGTTCCGGCTGAGTGGGCGCGATGTCGAGGATGCTCCGGTCAGGCGTCGCTCGCGGGGAGCGCGCTGACCGGTCGAGCGAGCTCCCGCTCGGCCGGGGGATCTGCTTGCGACGATCGAGGTCGAACCGGCCGCGTCGGCTCTCGCCGCGCGACGAGCCGGACGACGACGAGGAACACGACGATCGTGCTCACGACGACCGCGACCCACTGGATGACCGAGATGCCGGCGTCGGTTCCCGCGGTGGCGAGGTGCACCGTCGCGACCACGAACAGCGGGAAGCTCGCGAGGTGCACGCGGTGCCACCAGGTTCGGCCGAGCTGACGCTGGAGCAACGACGTGATCTCGACGGCCATCAACAGGTAGAAGGCGACGATCCCCCACGCGACGGCTCCGGGTTTCCAGGTCGATGCGAGCGGGACGAACAGCTCGCGCCAACCGAAGGGCACGAAGCTGTCGGCGACGAGTCCGACGAGGTGCACGCCGGTGAACACCACCGCCAGGCCACCGAGATGGCGGTGCAGATCGAGGAGCCAGGCGGGTTTGGGATTGCGTCCGAACGTCTTCGTCGACAGTGCGAGTCCCCAGACGACCGCAAGGGCGAGCAGCGCCCAGGCGACGAGGCCTCCGGCGCGCGCGACGAACCACCACGTTCTCGGATCCAGCGCCGCGATCACGCGTCAGCTTCCACCGGTGCTCGGGGCCGGTGGTGCGGGCGCGGGCGCCGGTGTCGGTGTCGGTGTCGGTGTCGGGGACGGGGCGGGCGGGGGAGCCGGTGCCGCCGCGGGCGCGGTCGCCGCCGACTGCGTGACAGAGGCAGAGGACGGGGCCGCGGGGGCTGCGGCCGTGTTGGCGACCGGCGACGATCCCGAGGCCGTACCGGGCCCGGGCCCGGCACCGCCGCCGGCGTTCGTGCTCGATCCGGGACCAGCGGGCGCGGTGCCGGCCGGTGCGGGCGCGCCGGGTTCGGTGATCGCACCGGCCGCCGCGGGCTCCGGCGGCGGAACGGCCCCCGCGGGGGTCGACGGGATGGTCGTCGCGACCGGCGCGCGGTTCGCCCGAGCCATCGGCGGCGCGCTGATCGCGAGAGCCGTGACGATCGCGAACGTCGCGGTCGCGCTCACGCCTGTTGCCATGATCCGGGTGGAGAGCGCCGCGTGCGTGCGCTTCCGGCGCTTCCCGGGGATCGTCGACTCAGTCATCGCCGTGCCCACCCGCGCACGCACGCTCTCGAGCCTGCTTCTCGGCTTCGGACATCCCGTCGTCACTGCTGTGGCAGTCGAGCGCGGGCGGCCCCGGGTCGACGACCGGCGCGGTCGGGGCCGTCGTCGGTGGCGGACTCGCTTCGGTCTCATGGTCGGCCGCGGGTGGCGAAACCGAGCCGGCGCTGCTCACGGTCCCCGTCGGTACCGGTGCGGGAGTCGGTGCCGAGTCCGCCGCGACCGGGTTCCGGCCCGTCGCGACCCCACCCGGATCCGAGCGGCCGGCCTTCTGGGTCCTGCCGCTCGGCTGCTCGCCGCTCGGCACGCCCGTCAGAGTGTCCTCGCGGCGCTCAGGGGTTGCCCGGTCGACCAACCGCACCTTGCCGGTGGAAGGGTCCGGTGTGCTGGTCAGCACGCCCATGGTGGCGCCGACCGCCGCGATTCCGGAGAAGACGGTGAGCGTGACGGCCAGTGCGGTGGCCAGCTTCGTTCCGTGGCGCATCCTGGGTCCCTTCGTCTGCGATCCTTCCCTCCGGGTATCGGCAGGATGAAGGCCGCGGCCCGAGCGACCGACGGTAAAGATTCGCCCAATATCGACGTCGCGGCCCCTCAGCCGTCGTCGACCGGCAGCAACGGGCGGAGAGCATCGAGGAGAGCTTCGAGTTCGTCGACGTCGTCGGCGACGACCGTCACGTGGCCGACCTTGCGGCCCCGCCGCGGCGCCTTGCCGTAGCGGTGGAGGTGCGCGCCCTCGATGGTGAGCACGTCGTCGGGGTCGGGGAGCGCACCGATGCAGTTCACCATCGCGCTCACGCCGCGCGGCGCGGTGCTGCCGAGCGGCCACCCGAGCACCGCGCGGACGTGGTTCTCGAACTGGCTCGTGACCGCGCCTTCGATCGTCCAGTGACCCGAGTTGTGCACGCG
>JBBQMI010000454.1:0-2279 GCA_038328825.1 Acidimicrobiia bacterium
GCGACGTACCGCGACCGCGGGCGCGCCGCGACGTCGGCGAAGGTCCCGGTCTGGATGACGGCTCCGTGTTCGAGGATCACCAGTCGGTCGGCGAGCACGGCCGCGTCGAGGGGGTCGTGGGTGACGAGGATGCGGACGCCGGCGAACGTCCCCAGACGGTTCCGCAGGTCACGACGCACTTCGCCCCGCGCGCTCTGGTCGAGTGCGGCGAGCGGTTCGTCGAGCAGCAGGAGACGGGGATCGATGGCGAGCGCGCGTGCCAGCGCGACCCGTTGGGCCTGACCGCCCGAGAGCTCCCTCGGCTTCGCGCCGGCCCGGTCGGCGAGCCCGACGGTCTCGAGCCAGCGCCCGGCCTTCGATCGGGCATCCGATCGACTCGCACCGCGGCTGCGGAGCCCGAACGCGACGTTGTCGAGCGCGGTGAGATGCGGGAAGAGGAGGTAGTCCTGGAACACGACGCCCACCGCGCGCCGCTCGGGCGCGACGAAGACCCCGGAGCCGTCGTCGAGCACGGCACCGTCGAGCTCGATCCGCCCGCGGTCGAGTGGAGTCAGCCCGGCGAGCGCGCGCAGGATCGTCGTCTTCCCGGCACCGTTCGGTCCGAGGATCGCGACGGTCTCGCCGGCATCGGCGACGATCTCGGCGTCGAGAACGAGGTGCCCGACACGGACTCCGATGCGCGCGCCGAGGTTCACCCGGCACCGAGCCAGCGCTCGCGCAGGAGCGCGAGCACCGCGACGCACACCGCCACGAGCACGATGCTGAGGCCGACCGCCACTCCTGGCTTCGACTCGTACAGGAGGTACACCGCGAGCGGGATCGTCTGGGTGCGGCCCTGGATGTTGCCCGCGAAGGTGATCGTGGCTCCGAATTCGCCGAGCGCACGGGCCCACGCGAGGGCGGCGCCGGCGACGAGTCCCGGCATGATCAGCGGCACGGTGACGCGCCGGAAGACGGTGATCCGGCCGGCCCCGAGCGTCGCGGCCGCGTCTTCGAAGCGGCGGTCCATCGATCGCAGCGCGGCCTCGACGGTGATCACCAGGAACGGCATCGCCACGAACGTCTCCGCCATGACCGCGCCGGCGGTCGAGAACGTGAGCTGGATGTCGAACCAGTCGTAGAGGTACTGCCCGACGAGTCCGTCGCGCCCGAAGGCGTAGAAGAGACCGACGCCACCGACGACCGGCGGCACGACGAGCGGCAGCAACACCAACGCGCGCGCCAGCGAGCGGCCCGGGAACTCCACGCGAGCGAGGACCCACGCGAGCGGCACCCCCAGGATCACGGCGAAGAACGTCGCCCACAACGAGCACACGAGCGAGAGGCGGAGCGCCGCACTCGCTTCGGGTGATCGCAGGTCGGTCCACAGGTTCCCCCACGGGACCTGCTGGACGAGCCCGATCAGCGGGAGGACGAGGAACGCGAACGCGACGAGCGCGACGAGCACCGCGATCCACGGCACCCGCCGCCCCCGTGGGTTCACGACGGCGGGGGCAGGAACCCGTACGACCTCAGGGTCGCCTCGCCCTTCGACGACGTGACGTAGTCCAAGAACGCGTCGGACGTGGCCTTGTTCGTCGCCGCCTTCAGCGTTGCGATCGGGTAGGTCGCGATCGCGTTCAGGGCGTCGGGGATCATGACCGCGGTGACCGTGTTCCCCGCGCTCTTCGCGTCGGTCACGTACACGATCGCCGCGTCGGCGTCGCCCGTGGTGACCGCGCCGAGCGTCGTCTTGACGTCGACGCCACGGGTCACGCTCGTCTCGGGGATCGTCACCCCCGCAGTCTGCAGTATCTGGGCCGCGTACTTGCCGCACGGGACCGTTTCCCCACACAGTGACACGATGCCCACGGTCGCGAGGTCGGCGAGTGTCTTGACCTTCTTCGGGTTGCCGGGCTTGGTGACGATCACGAGCTGGTTCGTGGCGAAGTCGACAGGAGTCCCGTCGACCAGCGCGGCGGTGACGAGCTTGTTCATGGTGTCTTCGTCGGCCGATGCGAACGTGTCGGCCGGCGCGCCCTGCTGGATCTGGGTGGCCAGCGTGCCCGACGAACCGAAGTTGAACGTGACCGTGGCATCGGGGTTCGCGTTCTGGAAGTCGCTCCCGATCTTGGCGAAGGCCTCGGTGAGCGACGCCGCGGCCGACACGGTGATCGTGCCGGTCGCCTTCGGCGCCGCCGTCGTCGCGGTCGTCGATTCCTTCGAGCTCGACGAGTCGTCGCTGCTGCAGCCGGCGAGCACTAGTCCCATCGTGACTACTGACAGGACACAGAAGCCCA
>JBBQMI010000455.1:0-2270 GCA_038328825.1 Acidimicrobiia bacterium
GAGCGACCTGACCGAGGTCCCCGGTGCGCCACACGTCACCCCGACCGGCGAAGAGGTGCAGGCGACGTACGAGGCGGCGCCGAAGGACGTGCAGCTCTCGACGGCGCGCCCCGGGGCGCTCAACCTCGTGTTCCGCACCGGCCCGAGCGGACTCGATGCTCGGGCCGTCGTCGTGCGGGAGATCCGCAAGACGACGAACCCGCCGGCGGGAGTGAGCGCGACCCCGTCGGGGCTCGCGGTGGTCGGCGTCGGCCTGCTCGACAACCTCGAGGCCAACCGGATCCTCCTCACCTACCTCGCGATCTTGTTCGTGTTCCTCTTCCTCTCGGTCCGGTTGCGCAGCATCATCCGTGCGCTGCTCTCGCTCGTCCCGGTCCTCATCGCGGTCGGCGCAGCCTCGCTCTTCGCCTATGTGCTCGACCTCAAGCTCAGCCCGATGACCGCGGTCGGTGGTCCACTCGTGGTGGCGGCCTGCACGGAGTTCACGTCGCTGATCCTCTTGCGCTTCGTCGAGGAGCGCCGACGCGGGTTCAGCCCGCGCGCGGCCATCGACGTCACCGCCTCCCGCACCGGCCGGGCCTTCTTCGTCTCGGCCCTGGCCGCGGTGGCCGGACTCGTCGTGATCGCCACGTCGTCGTTGCCGCTGCTCCGGGACTTCGGCCTGGTGGTCGGACTCAACGTGGCCGTCGCGCTGCTGAGCGCACTCGTGGTGCTGCCACCGATGCTCGTGTGGGCGGAACGGCGCCATTGGGTCACGAAGGGACTCGTACCTGCTGACGTGCTGGCCAACGCAGACAAGACGGAGGACTTCGCGTCCCCCGACGGGGCTCCACTCGCGAAAATCACCTGACCCTGCCGGACCGACGGGGACCACGGCCGTACACTCACGCCGATGGGACTCCAGGGCTTCGAACGGCGGCTGGAGCGGCTGGTCGAGGGCACGTTCACCAAGGCTTTCCGCAGCGGGCTGCAACCGGTCGAGATCGCCCGGAAGCTGATCCGGGAGCTCGACGCCGGGCGCTCGGTGGGGGTGCGCGGGACCGTCGCGCCCAACCACTTCGCAGTGGTGATGTCGCCCACCGATGCCGAGCGGTTCGAGTCGTTCGCCGAGGTCCTCGAGCGGGAGCTCGCCGAGGAGGTGCGGTCGCACGCGCGCGAGGAGGGCTACCACTTCGTGGGCCCGGTCGAGGTCGAGATGCTCGCCGATTCCGCGTTGCGCCGCGGCGATCTCCTCGTGGAGGCGGCAATACGTGAGGGCGAGGGCGGGCGCGTCGGGCGCCTCGTGGTGTCGAAGGGCCGCTCTGTGGAGCTCACCGACCGAACGACCGTGATCGGCCGGCTGCCCGAATGCGACGTGACGGTCGAAGACACCCAGGTGTCGCGTCGTCACGCCGAGGTGCGACCCGACGCCGACGGGTACGTGCTCGTCGACCTCGGATCGCTGAACGGCACGCTGGTCAACGGCGTGCCGGTTACGGAGCACCTGCTCGTCGACGGTGACGAGATCAAGCTGGGTGCCGCGATCATCCGCTTCGAAGCCTCGTAACCCGAGATGCCGGAGAGCCTCCTCACCGTTCTGAAGTTCTGCTTCCTGGCGCTCACCTACCTCTTCGTCGCGCGCGTCGTGCGCGTGGTGATGCTCGAGCTGAAGTCGGAGAAGGTCCCGACCGGGCCGGCGCTGCCGGCGGCGACGAGCGTGCCGGCGCCCGCCGCAGCCGCGGCGTCTCCGTCGGTCGCGGCCGCCGTCCCCCGGCGGGGCAAGGGCGGCGGCCCCGCGCTGCAGGTCGTGGTGGCCGGACCGTACGAGGCCGAGATCTTCCCGCTCGACGACGAGGTCACCGTCGGACGGGCGCCCGGGTGCGGCGTGGTGCTCACCGAGGACACGTTCGTGTCGCAGGTGCACGCGCGCGTGTTCCGCCGCAACCGCGACGTGCTGGTCGAAGACCTCGGCTCGACCAACGGGACGTTCGTGAACGGCGACCGCATCGACACCACCACCCGCATCCGCAAGGGCGACACCGTGAAGTTCGGCGAGACGGTGATGCGGGTGCTCAGGTGAAGCTCGTGGTCGGCGCCACCACCGATGTGGGCCAGGTGCGCGACGGCAACGAGGACCGCTTCCTCGTCCGCCCCGAACTGCGGCTGTTCGCGGTGGCCGACGGCATGGGCGGTCACCAGGCCGGCGAGGTGGCCAGCACCACGGCGATCGAGGCGTTGCGAGCGGCGATCGCGGCAGGGCGGCCGCTCGACGACGCGATCGTCGAAGCCAA
>JBBQMI010000456.1:0-2267 GCA_038328825.1 Acidimicrobiia bacterium
CACCCCGTGGCCGAGGAGCCGCTGCTCCGACGGGAGGCCCAGCATCCGGGCTGTCGCACCCGTGCTGATGACCAACGATTCCGCGGCGATCTCCCGTTGACCGACCCACGCGCGGAACTCCGGGCCGTCGAGATCGACCCGGTCGACGTCGGCGGTCACGAACTCGGCTCCGAACCGCTCCGCCTGTTCACGGAACTTGGCCATGAGCTCCGGTCCGAGGATGCCGTCGGGGAAGCCGGGGAAGTTCTCGACGTCGGTCGTGAGCATCAACTGCCCGCCGGCGCCGAGCCCTTCGACGATGAGCGGGTTCAGATTGGCCCGGGCTGCGTAGATCGCGGCGGTCAGGCCGGCGGGTCCGGAGCCCACGATGAGGAGTTCACGGGCTTCAGGCATCGGGAAGGGCCTCCGGGGAGCGAGAACGTATCGCCCAGCAGAACGCGCCTCCGGCCACGAAGATTCCCCCGAGCACCAGCCACGCGGCCCAGATGGGCAGTGCGAGGGACAGCAGGCGGAACACGAGGATGGTGAGCAGGATGGCGGCGGTCCCGACGAAGAAGGCCGCGAGCAGGCCGAAGACGACGACCTGGCTCGCGGAGCGCGCGGGAACGACCGTGCGGTCGCGCACGGTTGTCACCACTTGTTCGATCCGGTCGGCCGCCTGGCCGGTCCAGTCGCTCATCGACTTCCTCCACAACGGCGAATGTCGGAGCGTAACGGACGACGCGACTCAGAGCGACTGCGCCGTGCGGACGTCGCACGTCGCGGGATCGGCGACAAAGGTCACGACGCGGCTGTGATCGGTGATCCCGACGACCACCACCGGGGTTCCAGCCAGCGTGGCGTCGGCGAGGTAGACGACCCGGCTACGGGCTCCGCCCGACGCCGAGCGCAGCGCCGACACACATCGCCTCGCACGCGTCGCGGAACCGCGAGGTCGCGCGCGCGGTTCATCGGACTGGAGCTCCGCCCGCAGCACCCGCCGCAGCCGCACCGGATCGCTCACGTCGCCGATCGAACCCACGTAGGCGCGGCCGTCGTTGGTGTCGAGTCGCTCGAGCGCGCGCCCGGCGGAGCCGGACGCTGCGGGTGTGTCGTCACCGCGGCTCCGCCAGAGCACCAACCCGAGGACGGCCCCGATCGCGACGACCAGCACGACGACCACCGTCGCGACGACGATCAGCGAGCGGCTCCGGCGGGATGACGGTGCGTCATCCACCGACGACGCGTGCCCCGGTGATGGTGAGTCGGTACGGCGTGGCCCCGGTGCCGGACTTGGGAAGTGACGTGATCCAGAGCAACACGTAGCGCGCCGAGGTCGCAGGGCCGACGTCGAGCCGCGCCGCGGTCCCCAGGTCGGCGCCGGTGGCCGCGGCCTTGCCCTCCGGGGTCGTCTCGAACGGTCGGTCAGACACGTAGAGCGACGCGTTCCACGGTCCGGCCTCGGCATCGACCTCGAGCGCGCGCACCGACTGGGGCGCGTCGAGGGTGAACTGCAACCCGACACCGCCCTTGCCGCCGAGATCCGCCGTCACGTACGACTCCGTGGACCACGTCGTCGCGGGGTCGTTGTCGGTGATGTTCGCGACCTCGTCGGAGTTCTCGCGACCGTCGCCCGGCGACGGATCGAGCGCGTCGACCTGCGTGACCGTGAGCGGTACGGCGGGAAGTGTCGTCGTGGTGGTGGTCGGGGTCGAGGAGGAGCTGTCGAGGGTCTTGAACCCCAGGTAGCCGATCCCGATCCCCACCGCGAAGAGGAGGATCGTGCCGAGCACCCTGAGCGCGGTCCGTCCTGCGCCCCGCTCCTGCGTGACCTCGGCGGGCGCGACCGCGACCCGCCCCGGTGGGGCCGTCGGCCCGGGAGGTCGGCGCGGGACCATGATCGGGCGGGTCGCGTCGAGCATCGCGCCGTCGGCACCACGGCCGCGGTACGGCGTGAGCTCCTCGCGGAAAGCGCGCGCCGAGGGTGTGCGCGCGGCCGGGTCGCGTGTCAGTGCGCGGGCGATGACGGCGTCGAGACCTGCGGGCACGTCGGGGCGCACCGCGCTCACGGCGGGGACGTCGGACGTGAGCCGAGCGACCGCGGTCGCGACGTCGGAGTCGGCCGCGAACGGTGGCCGGCCGACGAGCAGCTCGTAGAGCACGAGCGCGAGCGAGTAGACGTCGGCGCGCGCGTCGACGGCGCCGTCCTGGAGTTGTTCCGGCGCGAGGTAGCGGGCCGTGCCCATCACTGCACCGGCCCGGGTCAGCTCACTGCCCCCGTCGGGCGC
>JBBQMI010000457.1:0-2261 GCA_038328825.1 Acidimicrobiia bacterium
CGGCCGGCGGGAAGGTCGAGGGCTCCGTGCTCGAGCCGACCGTGCTCACCGACGTCACCGCCGACATGAAGGTGTCGAGCCAGGAGGTGTTCGGCCCGGTCGTGTCGGTCCAGCGCTACTCCGACCTCGACGACGCGTTCCGCCTGGCCAACGACACCCGCTACGGGCTCCAGGCCGCGATCTACACCGCCGACCTCGGCGTCGCGCTGCAGGCGGCGCGCACGCTCGACTTCGGCGGCGTGCTCGTGAACGAGGTGCCGACCTACCGCACCGACCAGATGCCCTACGGCGGGATCCGCGACAGTGGCAACACCAAGGAAGGCCCCCACTACGGGGTGCGGGAGATGACCGAGGAACGCCTGATCATCCTGCAGGGCTGAACCCGGACCACGACACCCGACGGCGGCCGGCCTCGAGGCCCCGCCGGGCGCGTCAGTTGCCGAGGAGCACCATCAGAAGGCGGACACCGATGACGAGCAGCGCCAAGACGGTGGCCCAGTTCTGCGTCCGGGTCGGGCGTCGGACGCGGGCGGTCGGCTGCCCGAACCCCTGCCCGTGAACGGCCCGACCCGGATCGGCTTCCCGAGCACGCGAGCGACGGACGGGACCACGGGTGGGATCTCGTTCTTCCACCGCCCGCTTCGCCTCGAGCCGGAGTGGGACCATCCGTTGCATGACGTCACGTTGCCAGCTACCGAAGTCGCGTGGAATCCCCAATCTGTGCCATTTCCCCTGAACGCGAACCGGGCTAGCTTCCCGCGGGCGGCGACGACCGGAGCGACACGTGCTGATCGGGCGAGAGCGCGAGCTCGACGTGGTGACAGATCGCCTGCGGAGCGCACGGTTCCTGCTGCTCCGAGGCGAAGCAGGGGTCGGGAAGACGACGCTCATGCAATCGGCCGCGGCAAGTGCGAACCGCCGTATGTTCACCGCCGGGTCGCTCGCGACGCTCTCGTGGGTCTCCTACCTGCCGATCACCCGGGTGCTCGGGCGACCGCCGGCGGGTGCCGACGCGACCGACGTTGTGTCAGAGGTCCAGGCCGCCGTCGGGCCCCACACGCTGTTCCTCGACGACCTGCAGTGGGCCGATCCAGAGACTCTCACCCTGCTCCCGCTCCTCTCGGGCACCATGGCGATCTCGGGAGCGCTCCGTCGGGGTGATCCCGGCGAGGCCCGGGCACGCAAGGTCGCCGAGGAAGCGGGGGCCGAGATCCTCGACCTCGAGGGTCTCGATGAAGTCGACGCTGCGCGTCTCGCTCGGGAAGTCCGCCCGGAGCTCGACGATCGCACTTGTGCCGAGGTCGTTCGTCGAGCCGGCGGAAACCCCCTCCTCCTGCGCGAGCTCGCGCTGGGCGATACCGCGTCGCCGGATCTCGCGGCTGTGGTAGGGCAGCGACTCGAAGCGCTGAGCCCCCGAGCGCGCAATGCTATGCACGACCTCGCGCTCCTCGGCCGACCCGCCGGCGAGCACTTGATCGACTCCGGCGCGGACGAGCTCGTCGAGGCCGGCCTCGTCGTCGACACCGACGACGGCTGGGTCGTGCGCCACGGGCTCATCGCGGAGGCGGCCGTGGGGTTGCTCTCGGCCGACGCTCGACGTTCCGTCCACGCTCGTCTGGCCGAGCGCGTCGGGGACGCCGGCGAGGCGGCCCGTCACGCGCTCGCAGCCGGTGACCGGAACGAGGCTCGCGCGCTGGCGTTGGCCGCGTTCGAGTGCGCCACCCATCCTCCCGAACAGGCCCGCGCCCTCGCCCTGATGGCCGAGGCCGCACCTGGTGTCGAGGCGACCGAGCTGCGGCTGCGCGCCGCACGTGCGCTCCTGGCCACCGGGCAACCGGCCGAGGTCCCCGCGCTCGTGGGTTCCCTCGACGGCGACGCGGCAGAACGGGCGGAGGCCGCGCTCTACCTGGCCCGCGCCTACGACCGCGAGGGCGAACCGGATGAGATGGCCCATGCGATCGAGGCGGGGCTCGCGATCGTCCCCGACGACCAGCCCGCGACCAGGGCTCGGCTGCTGGCGACCCGGACGCGGATCCCGATCACGGGCCGGTCGTGGGACCCGCAGCGCGCGATCGAGTACGGCGAGGTAGCCGTCGCGGCCGCGGCGGAGGCTGGTATCGACGGCGCCCACGCTGCGAATGCACTCGCCGAAGCCCACCTGACGGCGGGGTCGGTCGAGTGGGGGGCGCAGTTCGACCACGCCGTCGACGCGGCGCTCGCCAGCGGCAACATCGAGGAGGAGCTCGAGGCGCGAAGGGGTC
>JBBQMI010000458.1:0-2254 GCA_038328825.1 Acidimicrobiia bacterium
CGGGTGTGAGTGGGTCGTGGTAGTCGCGTTCCTCGAGCTCGGCCTCGCGGACGAGCGCCCATTGCAGATCGCGCCGATCGGGTCGCAACCAGCGCCGGGCCAGGCGGGCGAGTCGCCAACTCACGGTGATGTCCTCGAGGCTGTTGGCCGCGATGATGAGGTCGGCGACGAAGTCGGCCGCGGCGTCCGCACTCTCGGACCCCGCGAGGTCATCCGCAGCGACCTCGGCGTCGGTCAGCACGGTGTCGGGATCCACCTGTGCGAGTACACCGGCCCGTGCCATCCGGCACCGCACCTCGACGGACCGATCGTCGCCGTTCTCGAGGAGCTCGGTCGCGGTGCGCAGGGCGCCCAGCTCCTCGTGACGGGCGTAACGCGCGGCGGCATCCTCGGCGACTGCGAGCGCGTACGGAACCCCTCGCTCGGCGCCCGGAATCGCGGCGCTGTACAGATAGTGCCGGGCGAGCGTCGCCGCGGTCGCCGGGTCGGGTGCACCCCGAAGGTCCTTCTCGATCGCCTCGGCGATGGCGCGGTGCATGCGGACCTGGCGGCTCGGGTTGAGCTCTTCGAACAGCGTGTGGCGAAACAGCGCGTGCGTGAACGTGTAGTGGTCGAACTGGCCGGTCGCGGCGACGATGCGTGCGTCGAGCGCCTCGTCGATCGCGTCGAGCGCGTCGTCTTCGTCGATCTTGGTCACCGAAGCGGCAATGGTCAGCGGGAACGCCACTTCGAACAGCGCGCCGGCGGCAAGGAGCTTGTTGGCGTCGGGGGAGAGGCGGGACAGCCGACGTCCGACGACGTCGCGCACGCCCGCAGGAATGCCGAGGTCACCGGGCGCGGCCACCCAGACGCCGTCGACCTCGCGAAGCCGGCCCTCGTCGACGAGGTGCAGCAGGGTCTCGCGGAGAAAGAAGGGGTTGCCGTCGGTCTCGGTCGCGAGGAGCGTGGCGAACTCCACCGGAACCTCGTGGCCGGACAGTCGTTCGAGGAGCGCGAGCACGTCGCCGGCGTCGAGCCCGTCGAGCGCGATGCGGGTCGGCTCGACCTCGCGTTGGAGCAGTGGGAGCGCAGCTGCGAACGGGTGGCGCCGGTCGAGATCGGTCTCACGGTAGGTCCCGACGACGACGAGTCGCGTGCGGGCCGCGACCCGAGCCACTGAGCGCAGCATCCCGACCGTCGCCTCGTCGGCCCAGTGGAGATCGTCGACGACGAGCACGACCGGCGACTGTGTGGCCAACCGCGTGAACACCTGACCGACGGCGTCGTGCAGTCGCGCGGTTTCGGCCTCGGCGGGAACCGGTCGCGGCTCCCCGACTTCGGGCACGATCTCGCGGATCGCAGGCGCGAGCCGCGCGACAACGGCCGCGTCTGTGCCGAGCACCGTCTGCACGGTGTCGACTGCGTTCCGCCGGACCCACTCGGTGATCGCCTCGGCGAACGGTGCGTACGGCACGACATCGCCGTCGTGGCAGCCGCCGAACAGCGTCGCAACATCGTCGAACTGCGCGCACACCTCGGCAGCGAGCCGCGTCTTGCCGATGCCGGGCTCACCGGCCACGAGTACCAGACCGCCGCTCCCGTCACGCGCCGCTGCGATCCGTCCGGTGAGCACCTCGCGCTCGCGCTCGCGGCCCACGTAGGGCGTGCGCGTCCGCAGGTCGGCCGCGCCGGCTGCCGGCTCCCACCCGACGTCGAAGGTGGGGACCGGCTCGGCGAGGCCTTTGAGCTCCAGGTCGCCAACCGGTGTCATCTCGTGGCCGCCGCGCCCGCGGGCGAGCACGCGCACCACTTCGGCGACGAGCACATGGCCACCGTCGGCCGCGGCGCAGAGGCGCGACGCCTCGACCACGGGCGTGCCGAAGCAGTCGCCGTCCTCCAGGGTGACGTCCCCCGCCGACACGCCGACGCGGATCGTCAGGGGCAACCGCTCACTGCGGGCGAGGAGATCGACTGCTCGCTGCATGGCGATGCCGGCCGCGACCGCCTCGGCCGCACCCGCGAACATCACGATGATGCCGTCACCGAGTCCCTTGACCACGGTGCCGCCGTTCGCCTGCGCCGCCTCGACCAGGGCGCGATCGTGGGCCCGGCGCAACGCTTCGGCGCGGTCCTCACCCACCTCACCCCTGAGGGCGGTCGAGCCGACGAGATCGGTGACGAGGATCGTCGCGGTCTGCGTACCCATCGCTCCTCTGTCCCGCCTCCGCGTCCGTCGGACCGGCTCAAGCTACCCGTCTCGGGTGCCCGGAAGGCC
>JBBQMI010000459.1:0-2232 GCA_038328825.1 Acidimicrobiia bacterium
CGAAGCCGCCACCGCGGCGCTGCCCGACATCGAGCGCATGCTCACCGAGCGCCTCCCGAAACCCACCTGACCGCCGGTCAGGGTTCGAGCGCCGCCTTCGGCGCCAGTTCGCGCGCCCGCGTCTCCTCCTCGGCTGCGCCGGCCGACCGGGCGAGCTGGATCACCCCGGCCGCCATGGCCCCGATCGCCAGCGCGACGACGGCCCATTCGGCGACGGTGTCGGTCGACAGATGCTCTTGGAACACCGAGACGCCGAGCGCCACCCCGATCACCTGCGCGGTGCAGACCTGGGTCGGCATCGCTGCAGTGAGTGAGCCGGCTTGGAACGCGCTCTGGTTCGCGAGCATCCCGATCCCGGCGAAGGCGGCGAGCGCATAGGGCTCCCACGCGGTGAGCGCGGTGCCGAGGCCGTCGCCCAACAACCCCATCGTGCTCTTCGTGAGCGCCGCGGTCAGCCCGTAGGCGGCGCCCGTGGTCAGCGAGAACAGCACCGCCCGTCGGGTGCCCGAGGTGCGGAAACCCGCCACGATGCCGAACACCACGAGGATCGCCGCGGGCGTTCCCCACACCAGCCAATCCGAGAGCGCGCCGCGATCGACTCCACCCTCGGGTGCGCCGGCGCCGATGAACGCGACGAGCCCGAAGGTCAGGGCGCCGGCGGCGAGCCAGTCGTTGCGACTCATCGGCCGGTTGAACCAGCGGGCATCGATCAGTAGCGCGAACAGGAGCCCCGACGAGAGCAGGGGCTGGACCACGATGAGCGAGCCGAGCCCCAGGGCGACCGCTTCGCAGGCGAAGGCGCTCCAGTCGGCGGCGTAGCCGAGCAACCACCGGGGCTGGCGGAGCAGGTGGAACATGAGCGACGGCCGCATCGCCTTGTTCTGCGGTGCCTCGGACGCGGCCTTTTGCTGGAGCACCGCCGAGATCGCGTACAGGAGCGCCGCGGCGAGGGCGAGAGGAATCGCGGCTGCCATCTCCGACCACGGTACCGCCCGGGCGATGTCGTCCGGTCGGTCCCTTCATCGATCGGCCCGATCCGGGCCGCATGACGGTAGAGTCAGCCTTCGTGCACACGGCCCGATCCGAGCCGACCGCAGGGGCGACGGGCGAAGCTCCCCCCGGTCAGCGGCGAGTTCTCATCGTGTCCGCCTCGATGGGCGCGGGCCACGACGGTGCCGCGCGCGAATTGCAGGGCCGCCTCGAGGCGATGGGGGACGACGTCCGCATCGTCGACTTCCTCGAGTTGCCGTACCTGAAGTTCGGGGCGTTCATGCGCTGGAGCTACGAGGCCCAGCTGCGGTTGGTCCCGTGGAGCTACGAGCTCATGTACCGGATGTGGTACCTCGCTCCGTTCATGTGGTACCCGCTGGTCTGGTTCGACACGTTCATCTCACGGCGGCGGCTCCGCAAAGCGATCGAGGCGATGGATCCCGATGTCGTGGTGTCGACGTACCCACTCGCGTCGTTGGTGCTCGGGAACCTCCGCAAGAAGAAGTGGCTCCGCGTCCCTGCGATCACCTACGTCACCGACTTCGGCGTCCACCCGCTCTGGACCCACCCGGGAATCGATCTCACGCTCACCGTCAGTCCGCCGTCGGCAGTGGTGGCGCGCGAGCGCACCGGGCGACCGGCGGAAGCCCCCGGACCACTGGTGTCGGCCCGGTTCCGAGCAGATCTTCCCGACCGCGCGACGGCCCGGGCGGCGTTCGACCTCGGCGACGACGAACGGGTGGTGCTCGTGGTCGCGGGATCGTGGGGGGTCGGCGACGTCGTCCGCACGGTCGAGGTGCTCGCCTCGTCCGGCCGGTTCCACGTCGTCACCGTGTGCGGACGCGACGAGAAGCTCCGGGCGCGGCTCGAGGCCGATGGTCTCGGGACCGTCATCGGGTGGACCGACGCGATGCCCACGCTCATGGCCGCGTGCGACGCGCTCGTCGAGAACGCAGGCGGTCTGAGCTGCATGGAGGCCTACGCGGCCCGTCTCCCGGTGGTGTCGTTCCTGCCGATCGCCGGCCACGGCCGGGAGAACGCGCAGTGGATGAACGACTACGGGTCGAACCGCTACGCCCAGACCGACGAAGAGTTGTTCGCCGCGCTCGAGGAGCTCACGGTGCCCGGCGGTGCGCGTGACCGACAGATCGCCCGGGCCCGCGCGTTGTTCGCCGGCGACGCAGCGCGCACCATCGACGCCGCAGCTCGGCGCAGCGCCGAGTTCCCGGTGGTCGTGCCGTT
>JBBQMI010000460.1:0-2223 GCA_038328825.1 Acidimicrobiia bacterium
AGGTTCTCCGCGTCGCGGTGCGGGAACGTGGTCACGCGAACGTCATGTTCGCCTCCGGGAACTCGCAGTTCACGTTTCTCGACCAGCTTGCGTCGGTGGATGGTGTGGACTGGTCGCTGGTGACCGGATTCCACATGGACGAATACGTTGGACGTCCCGCTGAACACCCGGCCGGCTTCGGCCGGTACATGCTCGAGCGCGTCGTCGCCCCGCTCCGGCCGGGAGCGTTCCACGTGATCCACGGCGACACGGTCGACGTCGACGCCGAGTGCGCCCGCTACACCGCGCTGCTCGATGCGCATCCACTCGATCTCTGCTGTCTCGGCATCGGCGAGAACGGTCACCTCGCGTTCAACGACCCGCCCGTGGCCGACTTCGACGACCCGCTCGACGTGAAAGTCGTCGAGCTCGACGACGCGTGCCGCCGGCAACAGGTGGGGGAGGGTCACTTCCCCGACGTCGACGCGGTGCCGAGCCACGCGATCACGGTCACGATCCCGGGCTTGCTGCGCGCCGGGAGGGTGCTCGCGATCGTTCCCGACGCCCGGAAGGCCGAGCCCGTGCGCGCGGCGCTCGAAGGCCCCGTCGACACCGCGTGCCCGGCCTCGGTGCTGCAGACCCGGAGCAACGCGACGCTCTACCTCGACCTCGCGTCTGCCGCGCTGCTCTCGACGTCGTCATGACCGACCCGCGTCCCGGTTTCGAGGTCATCACCTTCCCGACCCCCCGCGAGCTCGCGCGCCGCATGCCGCGGTTGCTCATCGGCATCGTGCTACTGGGTGTGGGGATCGCGATGATGGTGCGGGCGCGACTCGGCCTGGCGCCGTGGGACGTGTTGCACCAAGGGCTCGCCGAGCGCACCGGCGTCTCGATCGGCGTCGTGATCATCGTGCTCGGGCTCGCGATCCTGCTGTTGTGGATCCCGTTGCGACAGCGCTTCGGGATCGGAACCGTGATCAACACCCTCACCGTCGGCCTCGTCGCCGACGCCGCGGTGGGCGTGATCGGCGCGCAGCACGACCTCGTGGTCCGCTGGGTGCTCCTGGTCGGCGGACTCGTCGTCGGCGCGTTCGGGATGGCCCTCTACATCGGCGCCGGCCTCGGACCGGGTCCGCGCGACGGCCTCATGACCGGCATCGCGGCCAAGGGGTTCCCGATCTGGATCGTGCGCACGGTGCTCGAGCTGGTCGCGCTCGCGATCGGCTACGCGCTCGGAGGCGACATCGGAGTGGGCACGGTGATCTTCGCGTTCACGATCGGCCCGCTCGGCCACTGGTTCCTCGAGCGCCTCCACCTCGGCCCGAGCGGCGTCGATCTCGGTACCGACCTCGGCCCCGGAGTCTCGGCCGACTGACCCCGAGCCCCCGTTCTGGTCAGGTTCTGGCGCTCATGGGACAGCTGCAGATGACCAGAACGAGGGTTGCGGGGTTTGGGCGGATGTCAGGCGTGGGTGGCGGTGCCGGCGGCGAGGGCGAAGACCCGGTCCCAGCCGGTGGCGGGGACGTGGAGACGGTCGAGGAGGCGCTCGGCCTCGGCGCGGGCAGCCCGACCTTCGACGCGACCGTCGGCGAGGAGAGCCGAGGCGCGGGCGAGCCGGGCGAGGGCCTGGTCGAGACGGGAGCCGGTCGAGTCCGCGAGCACGATCATCTCGACGAACCGTTCGAGGGCCTCGTCGACGTCGCCGAGCTGCACCCGGGCGAACGCGAGTCCGGCGAGGTGCTGGAGCTCGTCGAGGAACGACACCGCCAGTGGCCCGACCTGGTCGCACACGGCAACGGCCTCTTCGGCGCGGCCCGCAGCGGCGTAGGCGAGGGCGAGCGCGGCACCGGCCGAAGGGCTGGGCGCGTGCCACCGCACGTCGCCATGACCCGCTTCGAGCGCGGCGATCGCCTGCTGGACGCGCCCGGCCTGCAGGAGCGCCAGCCCGCGCACCGTCGCGTACTCGGCGCCGAAGGTCATGATCTCGACGGTCGGTCCGATCGCCTCTGCCGCGGCCAGGGCCTGCGGATCGCCCGCGTGGACGAACAGCTGCGCGCGCACGAGAGGCGCGAGCGTCGCGGTCGGACTCCCGACGAGCCGGGCCGCAGGCGGCTGCATCTCCGACGCGATCTCGAGCGCGTGGTCGAGGTGGCCGAGGAAGAGCTCGCCGCGCGCGATCGGCACGATGGCCTGGATCTCACCCCACGCGTCGGGGAGATCGGTGAACACCGTCCGGGCCGCGGT
>JBBQMI010000461.1:0-2218 GCA_038328825.1 Acidimicrobiia bacterium
CCGACCGCGGGGCGCGGGCTCGGTCACGGTCCGGACGCGGTTGGCGTTGGCCGCCGCCGCGAGGTTCGTGCCACCCGCGATCTGCAGGTACCAGAGGCGGGCGAAGAGCGCGCAGAACAGCGCCACGACAACGACGCCCACGATGCTGACCCGGACCCTGCTGCCTTCGTTCATCGCGACGGCAGCAGGTTCGAACGCTCGATCCGGATCACGGGTTTCTGCTGCGCGAGATCATCGCGAGAAGAAGCGTTGAGAACTCGAGGGGGGTCACGCGCGCCATCTTCCCTCACGGACCCGGCTGGTGGTACGCGGCTCGTGGAGCGCCCAGCTGACCAGCAGGAACACGAGCGGGGCGAGGATGGCGTCGTAGGTGGACGAGATGACCACGACCCGGATGGAGTTGGAGCTCACGAGCTCCTCGGAGCCGAGGATCGCGCCCACGAGCACGAACACGGTGCCGGCGAGCAGGCCACCGAGACCGCCGAGCAGCGGCGCGGCCCACCGGCTCGACCGCACCATCCCGCCCTGGAGGACACCGACGACATAGCCGGCCACGGCCCACGAGAGCGCCGAGAGACCAAGGGGCGTGCGGAGGAAGAGGTCGAGCAGGAGCCCGCCCGAGAACCCGACGACCGCACCCGCGTTCGGGCCTTCGCGATACGCGACGGCGACCGCGGTGATCAGCCCCAGGTCGGGCGCGACGCCGTCGACGCGCACGTGGGGGAAGAGCGCCACCTGCGCGATGACCATCGCGACGACCAGGAGGCCGAGTCGGATCTGTTGGATCACCGGGTCACCCCGTGGTCGCGGGCGCCGGTGCCGGCGGGATCGCCGCGGCCGGCGACCAGATGAGCACGTCGAGGAACTGGAGGTTGCCGACGTTCACGAGCGGACGGAGCGTGATCCGCTGCGCCAGATCACCGGGAGTCTTCTCGACCGACACGACCGTGGCCACGGGGAGTCCTGCGGGGAACTCCGCGTTCTGGAGCCCGCCGGTGACGACCAGCTCCCCGCGCGTCGGCGTGACGTCGGGGCTGATGAAGTCGAGTGTGAGGAGGTCGCTCCCGGCGCGTCCCTTCGCCACTCCCGGTTGACCGCTTGCCGCGAGGCGCACGCCGACCTCCGACGCGGGGTCGGTGAGCAGCAACACCGTCGAACGCTTCTTCGACGCGCTGGTGATGCGGCCCGCCAGTCCCTCTCCCGCGACCACGGGGTTCCCGACCGCGATGCCGGCGTCGGTGCCCTTGTCGAGCTCGACGCTCGACCCGAAGTTCCCGGGCGACGCCGAGATGATCTGGGTCGCGACCGCCGGGATCCCACCGGTGAACGGGAGCTGGGTGAGCCGCTTGAGCTCTTCGTTCTCGCGCAGCGCGGGCTCCGCCGAACGGGCGCGGCTCCGGGCGTCGGCGAGCTGCTTGCGGAGTCGGGCGTTCTCGCTCTTCAGGCCGGCGCTGTCGCTCACCCCGCTCCACCAGTCGCCGACGGGGCGGAACGCGTCGTCGACCGCGGTTTGAACGGGCGCGATCGCGTCGCGCGCGCCGTCGCGCGCACTGCCGATGAACCCACCGCCCGCGCCGCGCTGATCGAGGGTGATCAACGTGACCGCGGTGAGCACGAGGAGCACGAGCACCGAGCGGCGGCGGCTACTACGTCGGGAGACGACCACGAGCTCGTGAACCCCGCGGGGTCAGCCGTTCTGCGAGGAGATCAGGACCTGCTTGAGGGCGTCGAACTCCTCGAGGCACTGTCCGGAACCGATCACGACGGAGTGGAGCGGGTTCTTCGCGATCACGATGGGCATGCCCGTCTCGTCGGCGAGACGCGCGTCGAGCCCGTGGAGCATCGCTCCCCCACCGGTGATCACGATGCCCTTCTCCATGATGTCGGCGGCGAGCTCCGGGGGCGTCTTGTCGAGCGTGACCTTCACCGCGTCGACGATCGCGGCGACCGGCTCCTCGATCGCTTCGCGAATCTCCACCGTCGACACCACGATCGTCTTCGGGAGCCCTGTGACGAGGTCGCGACCGCGGATCTCGGCGTAGAGCTCCTCTTGGAGGGGATACGCGCTCGCCAGCGCGATCTTGATCTCCTCCGACGTGCGCTCGCCGAGCGCGAGCGAGTACTCCTTCTTCACGTACGCGACGATCGCTTCGTCGAGCTCGTCGCCCGCGATGCGGATCGATTCGCTCGCGACGATGCCGCCGAGCGAGATGACCGC
>JBBQMI010000462.1:0-2205 GCA_038328825.1 Acidimicrobiia bacterium
GCCGACTGGTTCTGCTGGACGAGCTTCCCCGACCCGCACCACCCGTGGGACCCGCCGGAGTCGGAGGTGGGCCGTATCGATTGGCGCGAGGTGCCGCTGCCGGCGGGATATCCCGAGTCGGCCGCCGAACGTGAGCGCATCCTCGACGCCAAGCCGCGACACTGGCGTCAGTGGTACGACGGAGCCCTCGTGTCGAACTACGAAGCGCCGAAGGACTGGGTGCCCGCCACGCTCACCGCCGACCAGGTGCGCGAGGTGAACGCGCGCAACGCGGTCGAGTGCGAGCTCATCGACGAGGCGTTGGGTCGGGTGCTCGACCATGTGACGGGCCGCGGATGGGATGCCGACACCGACATCGTGTTCAGCACCGACCACGGGGAGCTCCAGGGCGACTTCGGGCTCCTGTTCAAGGGTCCCTACCACGTTGACGCGTTGATGCGGATCCCGTTGATCTGGCGCCCCGCGCCCAACGCGGCCGTCGATCCCGGAGTGGTCGCGTCACCGGTCGGGCTCGTCGACCTCGCGCCGACGTTCTGCGCGATCGCCGGGCTGGACGCTCCCGACTGGATGCAGGGCGCGGCGCTGCCCGTCGACGATGTCGACGCGGCCGCGCGCGGGTTCGAACGGGTCATCACCGAGTGGGACAGCGAGCTCTTCGGCGTCGACGTGCACCTGCGCACCATCACGCGCGACGGCTGGGTGTGCACGACCTACGCGCCCGGCACGGTGCACGACGGGACCGAGGGTGAGTTGTACCGGCTCGACGACGACCCCCTCGAACGGGAGAACCGTTGGGACGACCCCTCGCTGCGGTCCGTGCGCGACGACCTCGTCGCCGACCTGCGCGACCACCTGGCCCCCGTCCGCTCACCGCGGCTCGCAGCCGAAGCACCCGTGTGACCGTGTCCGACGAAGGCGCGGCGTGGTGCGCGGGCTACTGGCCGAGCCGTTGGCCCGCCGAAGACGCCGGCCCGCGCCGGACGCAGACGCCCCGATCCGGCCAGGGCCTCGGCATCCGCCCCGGAGAACGCCTCGAGGTGACCTCGCGCGACGCCATGGCCGCCACGATGGTCGTGCTGCGGGCACCGGGCGAGGCGTACCTGCTCCGGCACACCGCCGGCGACGACGCCGTCTCGTGGGTGGAGCGGTTCGATCCGGAGTCGCTCGACGTCGTCGAGCGTTCCGCCGACCTTCCGGGCGGGCCGACCTGGCCGGGCGGACTCGCCGCGCACGCGAACGGATCGCTCTACGTCGTGTTCGGGCGTCACGCCCATCGTCTCGGTGCCGACACCGTGCCGATTGCGGTCAGGGAGCTCCCCCGCGAACGCCCCTACAACAGCTTCGTCGTGCTGCCCGACGGCTGTCTGGTCACCAAGGACTTCGGGGGCACGCTCCCCGGCCGGTCGGAGGCGCCCACCGAACCGACCGAGCTCCTCGTGCTCGAACCCGAACGGCTCGACATCGTGGCCCGGCTCGAGCTGCCCGAGCGATCGATCGCGCGGCTGTCGGCCGACGGCGACGACCTCTTCGTGGTCGGTGACTCGACCTTGTTACGCGTCACGTGGGACGGCAGTGCGCTCACGCTCGACGACGACTTCCGGCCGCGGTACCGCACGATCGCCGGACAGACCTACGGATGGGACGCGGTCCTCGACGCCGGCGCGGCGTGGTTCCTCGACAACGGAGACGGCAGCGAACGGTACGCGGGGACCTTCCGAGGTCAGGGCATCTCGGATGCGCCGCTCCACCTCGTGCGCGTCGATCTCGCGACCGGCGCGGTCGAGCTCGCGGAGATCTGCAGTGCGCCGCTCGGTGTGGTCGCGAACCCGCCCGCGGTCGACCCCGTGCGCCGGATTGCCGTCGGGTACGACAGCGGTAACGGGGTGGTGGCCGCCTTCTCCTTCGCGCGCGGCGGCCTCGAGCCGCTCTGGACGCGGGAGCAGGACCACGCGTGCCACCCGCTGTTCTTCGCCGACACCGGTGAGCTCGTGACCGGCGACCACGACCGTGACCGCATGGCCGACCAGGTCGTCGTGCTCGACGTCGAGACCGGCATCGAGCTCGCCCGAGCCGACACCGGGAGCCCGGTGCAGTCGGTGCTGTTCCCGTGCGCCGGCTTCGACCGCGACTTCTACGTCTGCTCGTTCACGACCCTTTCCCGGGTCCGCGTTGTCTGAGTGGAGCGCAGCCGCGGCCTACGAGTCG
>JBBQMI010000463.1:0-2200 GCA_038328825.1 Acidimicrobiia bacterium
CGCGAGGAAGAGCTCGAACCCGCGTTGCACAACGGCGCGCACGTGGTCGCGCCGCGCCCACGTCACGAGGAACGGATGCACCCAGTGCACGTGCAGCACGCGCACGCCGCGTGCACGGTGCCAGAGGAGAAGGAAGGGGAGCGCGAGCAGGTTCGCAGTCTGCGACGACGTCGGGCCGTCGATGTAGTGCACCTCGACGTCGCGCGCGTCCATCGCACCGTAGAGCGCCGCCTGATACGGGTTCTCGTCGCGGGGGAACACGAGGACCTTCACGCGGCGACCCGAGCATCGGTGCGGCGGGAACGGCTCCGCCGGACCGAGCCGATGCCGCCGAGCTCGCTCAGCACTCCCACGCCGAACCACAAATGGTCGACGACGACCCGAACCGGCTGCTTCCCCCGGTTGCGCCACAGGGGCACCGCGAGGAGCAGCGGGTACGCCCGCCAGCGCAGGGTGAGCGGGAGCCCGAGGAGGAAGAGTGGGTACGCGGCGACGATGGGGTCGTCGCGCAGCATCCCGACGATGCGATGGGGGTGCTTGCGGTAGAGGTGCGCCCGCGCCCGTCCGTAGGCCACGGCGCGGCGCTTCTGGCGGCGCGGGTCGCCCCAGTCGTGCACGACGACCGCGTCGGGCACGTACCGGATCCGCGTCCCGCCCCGCGTGAGCCGCCAGCTGAAGTCGATGTCGGAGCCGTACTGGAAGGTCTCGTCGAAGCCGCCAATGCGTTCGAAGGCCCCGCGTCGGAACGCCATGTTGATCGTCGGGCACTCCTCGACGTGCTCGGGCGGCGGGCCGTCGTCGGCCGGTGCACCGTCGGGCGTGCCGTCGTAGACGCTGCGCCCACGCGAGCCCGTCCGACCGCACGTGACCGCCTCCGTGCCGTCGAGGATCGGAGCGAGGAGCCGGGGCAACCACCCGGGCTCGGGCACACATCCGCAATCGGTGAACACGACCACCTCCCCGATCGCCTCGGCCACGCCCACGTTGCGCTGCTCCGGGATCGTCACGCCGGCATCGGGTCGGGGCGTGAACCGAACCCACTTCACCCAGGGGTGCTGGTCACGGACGGAGTCGAGCCGGCCGGCCGAGGCGTCCACCACGACCACCTCGTCGACCTCCCCGGTTCCGTCGGGGCCGTCGAGGAGGGGGACGAACGCATCGAGCGTCTCGGCGAGCGCGGGTTCGTCCTTGCTGATGACCACGACCGACACCTTCATGGAACTCCTCACCGGTAGATCCGCGTCGAACCCGTCGAGAAGACGGTTGCCTTCGTGGCATCGAGGAACGCGCGCGGGAACGCGTAGACCGCGTAGTCCTGGCCGATCGCGCCGCGGGCCCGACCGCCGCGGACGTTGGCCTCGGAGGCGAACACGTACGCGCCTTCGTCGAGCGTCGCGGGCGTGAGCGCGTCGATGATCGAGTTGTCACCGATCGCGGTCCCGGCCCAGATGCGGAGCTTGCCGTAGCGGTCGGTGTACACGATCGAGTCGGGTTCGCGGTGCACGGCAAGCCACTCGGCGGTCGCGACCTCGGCATCGGTGACGGCGAACCGTTCGGCGGCGTCACCCCGGTTCATGAGGTTCGCCGGAACCTCGCCGCCGCCGACCAGCGCGACGAGCCCCGACGACGACGCGAACACGACCATGAGGCCACCGGCGAGCACCGCGAGCGTCACCCGTCGCCGGCGCGCGAGAGCCCAGGCGGCAACGGTTGCGAGCCCGACCGAGAGGACCGCGGCCGCGTGGATCTGCGCGCGCTCCTGGTTGTACGCCTCCGCCGCGACGCCGCTCACACGCATCGCACCCACGAATGCGAGGATCACCACACCGAGCAACGCGAACTCGCGCGCGCTCGTCCAGGACTCACGCCGTCGTTGCCACGCGAAGGCCACGATGCCGACGGCGGTCACGACGACCAGTCCCTGCGACACGAAGATGAGCAGGAGGGAGTCGACGGAAGCGGCCGCCGGGAGACGACCGGTGACGACAGGCGCAGTGGCGTTGCGCACGGGATACGCGTCGACGATCTCCTTCGGAAACGGGTTCAACCACGGGGCGGTCGAGCCGTAGATGAGGTCGACACGCTTCGCGAACTCCTCGCCGGTGATGTGCTGCGGCGCGTTCCCCACCAGCCACTTGGCCAGGAGGGACCGACCCTTGCCGCTCGGGAGGAACTCGGGCCCGCGTTCGGCCGCCTGCTG
>JBBQMI010000464.1:0-2196 GCA_038328825.1 Acidimicrobiia bacterium
AAGATCTACGCGGGGAACCACTTCAACCTGTCGTCGGTCGTGGGCCTCGGCCTGTGCTTCGTCGTGATCACGATCCCGATGACCCGCTTCACCGACTGGCTCGTGAAGCGCGACCGTGACCGCACGCAGGCCGGCGCCGGATGAGCTTCCTCGAGGTGCGCGCCGCATCGAAGAGGTTCGGCGACCACGAGGTGCTCAAGGGCATCGATCTCGACATCGCCGAGCACGAGGTGGTGTGCCTGATCGGGGCATCGGGTTCGGGCAAGAGCACCCTGCTCCGCTGCATCAACGGCCTCCTCCCGCTCGAGAGCGGGACGATCACGGTCGACGGCATGACGGTCTCGCAGTACGAGGTCGAGCTGAACTTCCTGCGCCGCGAGGTCGGCATCGTCTTCCAGTCGTTCAACCTCTTCCCGCACATGACCGTCCTGAAGAACGTCACCCTCGCGCCCCGCAAGGTGCTCCGGCTCCCGAAGGGTGAAGCCGAAGGGCGGGCGAAGGCGCTCCTGGAACGGATCGGTCTGTGGGAGAAGCGGGGCGAGTACCCCGATCGGCTCTCCGGTGGCCAGCAACAGCGTGTCGCGATCGTGCGCGCCCTGGCGATGCGGCCCAAGCTGATGCTGCTCGACGAGATCACGAGCGCGCTCGACCCCGAGCTCGTTGCGAGCGTCCTCGGGCTCGTCCGCGAGTTGGCCGGCGAGGGCATGACGATGATGATCGCGACGCACGAGATGTCGTTCGCGCGCGAGGTCGCCGACCGCGTCTGCTTCCTCGATGCCGGCGTGATCGCGGAGATGGGCGACCCCGAGCAGATGTTCTCGGCGCCGAAGAACCCCCGCACCGCTGAGTTCCTCAAGCGCATCATCGCCGCCGGGAGGCTCTAGCGGTTCCAAGTCGGTCCGATATCGGCGTTCCGGTCATCTCCTGGCGTCGTATGAACGCCAGATCCTGACCAGAACGGAAGTCGGGGAGTTGTATGCGGGCGCATAGATCCCTACACTCGGGCGATGGACACGGTCTGGATCTGCACGCCCACCGCGCCACCGGTCGTCGAGGTCGCGGCCCCGACGTTCCGCGTCGACAGGCCGGTGGCCGGACTCCGGGCGGGGATCCGCACCGACGCGGCGTGGCGGTCGTGGCGGCTGCTCGCGACCGACTGGGAGACGCGCCTGCGCACCGACGGGGCGGCCGCGGTCACCACGGTCGAGACGCACGGCCAGGTGGGCGCGACCGGTGCAGCCGACCGGAGCCACATCGACGAGCTCGCCGACACGGTCGACTTCGCGATCGTCGGCCTCGGCACCTGCGGATCGTGCACGTCGTTCGCGATTGCCGACGCGGTGGCGATCGAACGGCGGGAGCGGCCGGTGATCGCCGTCGTCACCGAGGAGTTCGCGACGCACGGCCGGAACATGGCGAAGCACCTCGGCCACGGCGACCTCCCGGTGCTCGTGCTCCCCTATCCGCTCGAGGCCCGCCCCGACGTCGAGCTCCTCGAGATCGCCTCGACCTACTACCCCCAGGCGCTCGAACTGCTCGGAGTGAAGCCCGCGTGACGCTCACCGGCGCGCAGGTCGAGGTCCCCGCCGACCCGTACGCGTTCTACGAGCTCTCCCTCGCTGAGCGGTGGGGCGACGGTGCGCCGCTGCTCCCTCCGACCGACACCGCGATCGAAGCCCTGCTCGCCGGCGCGCCCGAGCGGCCCGACCACGTCGTCGGCGTGCTCCCCCCGCAGTACGGCGTCGCGACGGTGGAGCTCGTCGCCGCCAACGCGGCGATGGCCGGCGTCCATCCCGAGGCGTTCCCACTCGTTCTCGCGGCACTCGACGCGCTCATGACACCCGAGTGGAACGCGTTCGGACTCACCACCACGACGTCGAGCGTGTTCCCGATGCTGATCGTGAACGGACCGTCGCGCGACGCGCTCGGCATCGACTACCGCGCCGGATGCATGGGCGGGGCAGCCGGGCGCGGTTCGATGACGATCGGGCGGGCGGTGTCGCTGTGCCTCCGCAACATCGGTGGCCAGCGCGCCGGCGAGACCTCGCGCACCGTGTTCGGCCAACCGGCCCGCTTCGGGATGTGCTTCGGCGAGTGGGAGGAGCGCTCGCCGTGGCCGTCGCTCGCGCAGCGGCGCGGGTTCGACACCTCGACCGACGTCGTCACGGTGCACGGCGGCAAGGGGACGTTCCCCCT
>JBBQMI010000465.1:0-2180 GCA_038328825.1 Acidimicrobiia bacterium
GCGGTGAACTCACCGTTGCACTGCATGGCCATGGCACCGGTTGCGTCGGCGAGCGCCGCAATCGCCTCGAAGTTCACGCGCCGAGCTCCTTCTGCCGCATCCTCGGCCGCGTCGATCGCAGCGTCGTAGTCACCGTTCAGGAGATACGAGTGCGCGATGAACAGTTCGCCCATCGCAGCGTCGAGGCGTCGTCCCTTGGAGCGGGCGAGCTCTACCGAATCGGCCAGAAGTTCTCGTGTCGCGTCGGGTTCGATCCCCAGCAGCCGATCGACGATGATCTGCTTGACTGCTCCGCCTGCCTGCACCGTGGCCCACTCCGCCGAGGTCTGGTCTGGGTCCACTTCTCGGAGGAGGGAGACGAGGTGCTTTTCACGGGCCAGATCGACGTAGTTCTCGGTTGTGTCCTGAAGCGCCAGCCGGATCAGTATCCGGCGGAGGCTCGGGTTGGTCGTGCGCGACAGCGTGTCGTCGATCTGGGCGCCGAACCAGGTGCGGGCTCGGCCGTCGAACGTGAGCGGCCACAGTCCGAGCAGGATCTCGGCCTCGTCTTCGTGACGTCCGGTCGCGCTCGCGGCAGTGAGCGCGGCCCGGAGATTCGCGAGCTGGGCCACGAGTCGGCGTGCTGCCTGCACGTCGAACACGGGGTCTTCGTCGTTCGGGAGCTCCGGCACGAAGTCGTGGGCCCAGTCAACCAGCAGCATCCGAGCATGATCGAGACGCATCGGCTCGCTGGCGAGCAGCTCGACACAGAAGCGTCGGATCGGCTCGAGCATCCGGAGATGGCCGGCTGGAACCGGAACGACCAGCGACTTCGCCACGAGCTCGTCGAGGCGGCTCGGGGCGAGGTCGCGGCTCATGATCTGTGCCGCATGTCTCGGCCACGGGGCGGGGAGCTGAGAGAGGCGGAGCAGCAGGGTCTTCTCGTCCGTGGAGAGCAACTCGTAACTCCAGGCCACGAGCGACCGCATCGTCGCATGGCGGTCGCCGGCTTCGCCGCGACCCTCGTCGGAGCCGCGTCGACGCCGGGTTCGGAGCTCATCGAGATCGACGTCGAGCATGTCGGCAAGGGTCGCGGGGTCGACCTGACGGAGCCGCGCCGCGACGAGCTCGATGCCGAGCGGCATCCCCGCGACGCGTTCGCAGAGGCGTCGGGCGATCGGGCCGGGAACTTCGCCAGCGCCGAGGAGGGAAGCACGCTGCTGCAACAACCTCACCGATGCGTCTTCAGACAGTGCTCCGAGCGGGACGATCACCTCGG
This sequence comes from Acidimicrobiia bacterium, assembly GCA_038328825.1. GTDB lineage: Bacteria > Actinomycetota > Acidimicrobiia > IMCC26256 > JANYLB01 > JANYLB01. The sequence goes on from JBBQMI010000465.1 coordinate 1,259, forward strand.
CGGCAAGCTCGAGCGCCTCGCGGCTCGTCGCGAGCACACTGATCCCGGGCACAGCATCGATCAGCGTGATGCACGCGGTCGACGCAGCGTCGACCACGTGCTCACAGTTGTCGACCACCAGCAGCGTCGGGCTCCCGCCCAGGCGCTTCGCGATCGCTTCGACCGCCCCGCCGCCCCCGGCGAGGTGGTGCTTGCCGACACCGATCGCGTCGCATATCCCGGCCATCGGATCGTCGAAGGCGCTGAGATCGACGAACGACGCCTGAGCCCGACGCGCCTCGGACCACCGCCGCGCGACCTCGACTGCAAGTCGGGTCTTGCCCATCCCACCGAACCCGAGCACCGTCACGAGGCGCGCCCGCTCGAGCACCTCCAGGACAGCCTCGACATCGGCGTTGCGTCCGATGAGCTCGGTCTGGAATCGAGGGAGGCCGCGACCAGCAGACACGGTGAGCGCCGGGCCCACGGCATCATCGAGGCGCGCCGCATAGAGAGGAACAGGATCAGGTGAGTCGCGCACCGTGAAGTCGCCGAGGTGATCGCACGCCACCGCCTCACGGTCGAGGCGATTCGCGGCGGCGCCGGAAAGGACGACGTGCGTTGGCGCGACGAGATCGGTCAGCCGAGCAAGCTGATTGATCGTCGGGCCGAACCAGTCGCCGTCACGCGGTTCCGCCGGCCCGAAGTGGATTCCGACCCGGCTGCGGAGCTCGACCAGCGCGTCGTCGCCCTGTGCCATCAGCGCGTGCTGGTACGCGATCATCCCAGCCGTGGCCGCACCAGCATCGGTGAACGTTGCGATGAACCCATCGCCTGTGTGCTTGAAGATCTCGCCACCCTGGCCGCGTACCGCCGCACCCGCCGCTGCGTCGTGCCGGGCGAGCGCGACCGACATCCGATCGGGATAGCGGTTCCAGAGCCG
>JBBQMI010000466.1:0-2161 GCA_038328825.1 Acidimicrobiia bacterium
GACCCGAAAGCTGAGCACTTCGGTCGTCGACGATTCGCCGCTCGTCGCCGGGAACAACGTCTTCGTCGGTGACGGCACCGGCAACCTCCACGCCGTCGATCGCGCCACCGGGTCCGTCCGCTGGACGAAGGACCTCGACCCCGCCCCGTACACGCGCATCTTCTCGTCGCCGGTGGCCGTCGACGACATGATCATCGTCGGGGTCGCATCGTTCGAGATCGCGATTCCCCTGAGCAACTACACGGCCCGGGGCAGCATCGTGGCCCTCGACGCGAACACCGGTGCCGAACGGTGGCGCGTGTACACGACCAATGACGATGCCACTGGCGGGGCGGGCGTGTCGGTCTGGTCGACCGCCGCGATCGACCGGACCCTCGGCCTCGCGTACATCGGCACCGGCAACACCTACGAGCCGCCCGCGGCGCCGCGGAGCGACGCGTTGCTGGCGATCGACTACCACACCGGCGCCGTGGTCTGGACCCGACAGTTCACGCCGGGCGACGTCTACACGATCTTCGGGCCGAACCAATCGGGTCCCGACGCCGACATCGGCGCGGCCCCGAACCTGTTCAGCATCGGCGACCGGGAGGTCGTCGGGGTCGGCGACAAAGCCGGCGTCTACGCGGTGCTCGACCGCCGCACGGGCGAGACCGTGTGGGCCCGGCGCCTGCCGACGGGGAGTCACCTCGGCGGCATCATGACCACCGCCGCCGTCGCCAACGGCCGCATCTACCTGTCGTCGAACACCTGGGCCGACCAGGTCAACCTCCACAACCCGCTCAACCGCTCGACCACCTACGCCCTCGACGCGAACACCGGCGCGATCGTCTGGTCGCACGTGCTGCCCTCGGCGACCTTCGGCGCGATGACCTACGCCAACGGCGTCGTCTTCCAACCGACGATCAACGGCACGATCTACGGCTTCGACTCCCGCAACGGCGACATCCTCTGGTCGAAGCAGCCCGGTGCCGACCTGGGCAGCGGAGTCTCCGTGTCGGGCGGGAAGGTGTTCGTCCCGTTCGGCTTCTGGTTCCTCACCGCCCCGGCCAACCCCAACGGTGGGCTCGTGGCGTACGGCCCGGCCTAGCGCGACCCCGCATATCGGTCCACCCGTCGAGCCGAATCGGAGCAGAGCATGCGGACCAGGGCGACGGAGCTCCTCGGCATCGACCTGCCGATCTTCGCGTTCAGCCACTGCCGCGACGTCGTGGCCGCGGTCACGAACGCCGGCGGCTGTGGGGTGCTCGGTGCGGTCGCGCACAGCCCCGAGCAGCTCGACATCGACCTCGCGTGGATCGAGGCGGAGGTCGGCGGCAAGCCCTACGGCGTCGACCTGCTCGTACCGGGCAAGTTCGTCGGCAGCGACGAGGGCGGCCTCGACCGCGACGCACTCGACGCGCTCCTCCCCGACGAGCACAAGGCCTTCGTCGACGACATCCTGGCTCGCTACGACGTCCCGCCCGCGCCCGACGACGTCTCGCTCGGCCGCGGCATCGGCGGGATGCGCGTCGACCCCAAGAGCATGGCCCCGCTGCTCGACGTCTGCTTCCAGCGCACCCCCGCGTTGGTGGCCTCGGCCCTCGGCCCGCCGCCTGCGCACTTCCTCGAACGCGCGCACCAGGCTGGGATCCCCGTCGCCGCGCTCGCGGGATCCGTCGAGCACGCACGCCGCCACGCCGAGGCCGGTGCCGACCTCATCGTCGCCCAGGGGACCGAGGCGGGCGGACACACCGGACTCGTCGCCACCATGGTGCTCGTGCCCGAGGTGGTCGACGCGGTCGGGCCGATCCCGGTACTCGCCGCCGGCGGGATCGCACGGGGCCGCCAACTCGCGGCGGGCCTCGCCCTCGGGGCCGACGGCGTGTGGTGCGGATCGGTGTGGCTCACGACGGAGGAGGCCGAGACCCTGCCCGAGGTGAAGGAGAAGTTCCTCCTCGCCGGGTCGTCGGACACCGTCCGCTCCCGGTCGATGACCGGCAAGCCCGCCCGCATGTTGCGCACGCCGTGGACCGACGAGTGGGAGCGCGCCGACGGTCCGGGACCGCTCCCGATGCCGATCCAGCCGCTGCTCGTGGGCCCCGCGCTCCAACGGATCTCGCGCGGCGCCGGCACCCCCGGCTCGGGCGCGAACCAGTTGGCCACCTACTTCGTCGGTCAGGTC
>JBBQMI010000467.1:0-2077 GCA_038328825.1 Acidimicrobiia bacterium
TTCGATCTCGTCGCGGTCGTGAGCGGCGGTCATGCCGATGCCTCCAGGATCGCGAGCGCTTCGGCGACGCGCTCTCCGTGAACGGTCTCTTCCCGTCCGTTGAGCCGGAGGAGATGGGCGACCTCGGGGTCGCTCTCGGCGTCGGCCCAGCGCTGGTAGCCGGCGTCGCCGTCGAGCTCGGCCTTCACGATGATCGGAAGCAGATCGTTGCTGATCGTGTCGGGCAGCGGGATCGCGAACCGTTCCCGCACGGCGTCGGACGGTGCGTACTCACCGCCGAGTTTGATCGCGATCGCCCGCTCGAGCCGGCGAGCGTGCCCCATCTCCTCGCGGCCGTTCCTGCGGAGCAGGTCGGCGGCCCGGTCGTCGCCGATGCGATCGGCGAGCGCGTTGTAGAAGTCCTCGCCGCTGCACTCGAGCCGGAACAGCAGCTCCATCGCCTCGACGTCGAGCACGTCGACGGTTGCGATCGCGGCGGAGGCAGTGAAGAAATCGTGGTGTTCGGCCATGGGGCTCCCTCGTTCGCGCGGCGTCTTCGGACGGGCGGCGGCCAGCTTGCCACTTCGCGGCGAGGGGGCCCCGGTGTCGCTCACGACCGTGGGGATCTCGGCCGGTTCAGCGCTCGGGATCGTCGGCAGGTGGGCGACCGAACTCCACCGCTGTCGGCTTCGGCGGCGAGACCGCGTTGCGCAGCAGCAGCTGGGCCCGGGCGAGTGCGTCGTCGACGGGCGCATCGCCGGTGGCGTCGTCGAGGTGCTCGGCCGCGGCTTCCTCGACCGCGCACACGATCATGTCCCAGTCGGCGTCGGGGGCGCGGGTCACGGTCACGAAATCGTTGACCCCGAACACCGATGCCACACCCTCGACCGCGAGCACGGCCTGCGTGAACGGGGCGTCGTCACCCACGCCGCGGGTCGTGTCGATCCGGATCGGGAGCGCGACATCGAGCGTGAACTTCATCGCGTTCGGATTCGGCGTCGTCGACGGTCGCACACGGGCCACGGCTCCAGCCTACGGCGCCGCGCTCCGGGCGCTGCCGGCCGTCGTCATCCATAGGATCCCTCTGTGCCCCGTCCGGATTCGTTGTCGCTCGCCCAGGCCCGCCGCATCACGCTCGCCGCGCAGGGCTTCGCGGCGCCGCGGCCCACCGGACGGATCGACCGACGCCACCTGCGGAAGGTCTTCGAGCGGCTCGGGCTGATCCAGATTGACTCGGTGAACGTGCTCGTTCGCAGCCAGTACCTCCCGCTGTTCTCGCGCCTCGGGCCCTACGACCGCTCGTTGCTCGACCGGCTCGCGTACACCGACCACGAGGTGTTCGAGTACTGGGGCCACGACGCGTCGCTGATCCGGGCCGACCTCGAGCCGCTGTTCCGGTGGCGAATGCAGGGCGAGCACCAGTGGTCGGGGATGCGGCACCTCGACGCGGAGCACGGTGCCCTCATCGAGTCGTTGTACGCCGAGGTCATGGCGTCGGGTCCCGCGAGCGCGGGCGACCTCGACGCGGCGGACCGCAAGAAGGGGCCGTGGTGGGGGTGGGGCGACACGAAGCGCGTGCTCGAGCACCTGTTCCACGAGGGGAGGGTCGGCGCGGTGCGCCGCCCGAGCTTCGAGCGTGCCTACTGCGACCCTGCGCTCGTCGTCCCAGCCGCGGTGCGCGCGCTCCCGACTCCGTCGGCACGGGACGCGATGGTCGCGCTCCTCGTGTACGCCGCACGCGCCCACGGTGTCGGCACCGCGAAGGATCTCGCCGACTACTTCCGCCTTCCCATCACCGTCGTGCGGCCTCTGCTCGAGGAGATGGCCTCCGACGGCCTCGTCGCCCGGGTCCGGGTGGAGGGCTGGAGGGACCGCGCGTACCTCCACCCCGACGTCGTCGTCCCCCGACGCATCGACGCCGGCGCGCTCGTGTCGCCCTTCGACTCCGTGATGTGGCAGCGCGATCGCGTCGAGCGCCTCTTCGGGTTCCGGTACCGCATCGAGATCTACGTCCCGCACGCGAAGCGCCGCCACGGCTACTACGTGCTGCCGTTCCTGCTCGGCGATCGGTACGCGGCGCGCGTCGACCTCAAGGCCG
>JBBQMI010000468.1:0-2058 GCA_038328825.1 Acidimicrobiia bacterium
CGACGACCCGATGGCCGAGTCGTTGCAGGTCGCGGGCCACGCGACCCTCCCCGCCACCGACGTCGAGGGTCAGGCGCCCGGGGTCGGGCACGAGGTCGAGGAAGGCGCGCCGGTGGAACCGCCAGTACGAGTCGTGCCCCGGAGTGCGTGCCCACCGGATCCAGTTCTCAGCCTGCGAGTCCCACGTCTCCCGCAACGACATCCCCGGAGTCTGACACCGCGCCCTCGGCCCGTTGGTGCGATTGGGCTACCCAGAGGGTGGTCAATCGCACCAACGCGCCGGATGCGGTGGTGGGGCTAGCCGGTGTAGCCCTCGAGGTCGAGGAGGAGGGCCTTGATCTCGACGCCGCCGCCGTAGTTGCCGAGGCCACCGGTCGACGGGACGACCCGGTGGCACGGCACGACGATCGGGATCGGGTTGGTCGCCATCGCGCTGCCGACGGCCCGCGCTGCGCGCGGGCTCCCCACCTCGGCCGCGAGGTCGCCGTAGGTGGCGGTCTCGCCCGGCGGGATCCGACGAGCGGCTTCGAGAGCGCGCCGCCTGAAGTCGCCGCTGGTGAGCGAGAAGTCGAGGGTGAGTCGGAACCGCTTCCGGCGCTGCTCGAAGTACTCGTCGAGCTGACGCCGCGCGGTGTCGAGACGTTTCGGGGACTCGACCACACGAGGCGAGAGCCGCTGCGCGAGGTCGTCGGAGATGTACTCGTCGCGGAACCCGATGCGCACCAGGCCCTTCGGGGTCGCGGCGAGGGTGAGCCGACCGATCGGACTGTCGAGCGACGCCACCGCCACGTCGACGAGGGCACCGGCCCGTTCGACTGCACGCGCCACCGCGTCGGACGCAGCCGCGTCGACTTCGCTCCGTCGACCTCGTTGCAGAGCCGTGGTCACGTCGTCGGTCATGGCGTCCATTCCTCTCGCAGTCGGATGAGCCCGGCCCGCACGTTCTGGCGTGCCGCGGCTTCGGTCCCGCCGATGACCACGGCGATGCGCGCGTAGGAAAGATCGGCGACGAACCGCAACACCACCGCCGCCCGTTGCTTCTCGGGGAGCCGACGCACGGCCGCCCACAACGTCGGGTCCTCGATCTCGACGGGCGCCGCGGGTCGCTCGGGCAGCTCCGACGCCGGCACCGGCCGTCGCGCGCGGGAGCGATGGCCGTCGACTGCCTTGTGGTGGGCGATGGTGAACAGCCAGCCGCGCAGGTTCGTGTCGTCCTGCAGCGTGGGGTACGCCCGCAGCGCCGAGAGCATCGTCTCCTGGAAGCAGTCGGCAGCTTCGCCGGGTCCGGCGGTGTACACGAGGAACCGGAAGACCTCGTCGCGGTGCAAGTCGAGCAGCTCCTGGAACGGCGGCAACGCCGCGGCCGACTTCATCGGTGCTTCAACGCCGGCGCCCGCAGGTTCGTGAGATCGCTACTTCACCGCGACGGGGGCGACCATCCCGCTGACCGCGCCGACCACGGGCAACGGCGTGGCCGAGAGGAGGAACTCCCACACATCATCGGCGGCGCAGTCGTCGGCGAGGTCGTCGAGGAACCAGAGCTGGCCCTGGGTGAGACCCATGTCGCGCAGGTCGAGCATGTGGACCGCCATCATCGCGTCGCGGTGCTCGGGCGGGTAGATCTCGAACGCGTACGTGTCGTTGGCCACCATCGCCACGTCGTGGTCGTGGAACCACCCCACCGCGCCCACTCCGAAGCCGGGCGCATGGATCCGGTAGTCGTCACGACGTTCCTCGGCGAGCAACGCCATCTGCCCGGTGCGCACGAGCACGGCGTCGCCGGGCAGCACCGTGAGCCCCGTCGCGGCGAGCGCGGCGTCGAGCTCCTCGCCGCCGATCACTGTCCCGGCCTCGAGTCGGTCGACCCCGAGCGTGCGGGCGACGTCGAGGAGGATCCCCCGCGTCACGATCGGACCGACCTTCTCGATCCCGAGCTTCGCGGCGCCGTCGGGCGTGATCTCGGTCGCGGGGACGTCGTTGTAGAGCCGGCCCTCGTAGCCGGCGTGCGACAGCGCGTCGATGTGCGTCGCGGCCTGCATCGAGAGCTCGAGCAGGTCG
>JBBQMI010000469.1:0-1996 GCA_038328825.1 Acidimicrobiia bacterium
ATTCCGCCGTCGGCCGAGAACCTGCTGATCCGCGCGCATCTCATCGGCTGGCTCGAGAACCTCACCGACCTGTGGGCCGAGTACCAGCTGTGGTTCAACGAGGTCGAGGAGACGCACACGTCGCTCAGCCTCCTGGTGTTCTTCCGCTCACCGGAGCCCAACCGGTCGTGGATCACCGCCGCCGGCACCGTGCTCGACGCGGCAGCGTTGCACCTGTCGACCATCGACACACCACGCGAACCCCAGGCCGCGCTACTGATCAGGGCCGGGTACCTCGCGTTGCGCCCGGTCGCCGAGTTCTTCGGCACGGAGTTCGACTCCGATCCCGAGCCGACCGATCCGATCAGCATCGTCCGCGACGAGTTCGACGCCCTGTGCGACCGCATGGCCGCACAGGGCGTACCGCTCGTGGCTGATCGCGACCAGGCGTGGCGCGACTTCTCCGGCTGGCGAGTGAACTACGACAAGCCGCTCATCGCGCTCGCGGGGATCGTGATGGCCCCGTACGCGATGTGGTCGTCGGACCGGTCGATCAACTACCGCCGGCCGCCGCTTCGACGGACCCGGCGTCGGCGCTGACCGGGTCGGCCTGGTGCACCCGCGGGTCGGCCTGGTGCACCTGCGGGTCGGCCTGGTGCACCTGCGGATCAGGAGGATCGATGCCCTGCTCCAGCAGCGACGCCTCGTACGCGGAGTAGACCCAGGCGAGGAAGCGGTCGACGCCGTTGACCACGTTGCCGGTGCGGATCGAGTGGAACACGTCGAACGCGTGGGAGCCACCTTCGATCTCGGCGTACGCGACCGGCTGGTTCGAGGCCGCGCGCAGCGCGACGACGAACTCGCGCGCCTGCGCGACCGCGGCGACGTTGTCGCGGTCGCCGTGGATCACGAAGAACGGCGGCGCGCCCTCGTGCACGCGGCACGTGGGTGATCCCGACTCGAAGAGCTCACGGTGCTCGGCCAGCGTGGACTTCATGACCTTCTTCGCCAGCCACTCGTCGGCGGGGGAGGTGCCGATCTCGGCGACGAGGTCGTACACCCCGTAGAACGGTACGGCGGCGGCGACGCTCGTGTCGGCGGCTTCGAAGCCGGGTTGGTACTGCGGGTCGTTCGCGGTGAGCCCGACGAGCGCGGCGAGGTGGCCGCCGGCCGAGCCGCCGGTGACGACGATGAAGTCGGGGTCACCGCCGTAATCCTCGATGTGCTCCCGCACCCAGGCGAGCGCGCGCTTGCAGTCGATGAGGTGGTCCGGGAACGTCGCCTTCGGGCTCAGGCGGTAGTTGTTGGCGACGCACACCCAGCCCTCCGACGCGAGGTGGAGCATGAGCGGCAGACCTTGCTGCGACTTGTCGCCGATGATCCACGCCCCTCCGTGGATCTGGAGCAGCACCGGGAGCTTCTTCGCCCCGTCGGTGGTCGCGTGCTTGGGTCGGTACACGTCGAGCAGGTGCCGCTTGCCCGCGCCCTCGGCGTAGCGGATGTTCTTGCTTTTCCGCACCCGGCGGTCGCGCAGGTAGAAGGGGAAGAGCAGCTTGCGTCGGGAGGTCCGGGCCGCGAGCCGTTCGGCGCGCCCGGGCGCGATCTCGTCGCGGTAGTCGTTTCCGAGCGCGGCGCGGAGGGCGTCGTCGACCACGTGCGCGCTGCGCATCGACACCGTGATGAGCCAGACGAGCCCCGCCCACGAGACGAGGGTCACGACGAGGGCGACGTAGCCGATCCAGGAGTCGAGCGCCCCGAAGTACACGAAGGCGACGGTGGCGAGGACCTGCCACGCGAGGTGGATCCCGGCGAGCTCACTCGTGAGCCACCCGGCGAAGAAGCTCGGGGCCATGAACTGCCAGCGGAGCGAAGGTCGAATCGCATTGAGCGTGAACCAGAGGCCGAGCACGCTCACCGCGAAGAAGATCCAGGGCATCACACCGATATTGTGCCCGACCGCGAGCCGACACCGTGAGCCGGGGTCCATACTGTGGTCATGCAGCGCCTGACCGGCCTC
>JBBQMI010000470.1:0-1994 GCA_038328825.1 Acidimicrobiia bacterium
ACGGTGAGTCGGTACTCGGGTGACGTCGACGACTCCAACACGCCGGCCGTCGCCGCGGTGCGGTTCACCGGGAACCCCTGTGGTCCGACATCTGGACGCCGGGGCGCGAGGAGTGCGAGCTTGCGCAGCGGCGAGAACGTCTGGCCGACGGTGAACAGCGTCAGCAGCGCGCTCGTACCGAACACCGCGCCGAGGAAACGCCTCCGGTCGACTGCGTGGGCGTCGGCGTTCTCGGGTTGAGTGTCGGAAGGTCGTGCGCTCACGGTTCGCGACCCAGGACCCGGCGGGTGGTCGTGAACTTGGCTCCGATGTGGATGACCAGCGCGCCGATCGTGATCCAAGCCGCCCAGTAGTGCGTGGCTCGGAAGTTGAACTCCCACGGGTACCAGAGGTTGATGTTGGCGAGGCCGGTGAAGACCATGAAGAGCCCGCCGCCGATGAGGGGGAGCAGGCTGATGCGCTCGATGAAGTGCGCGGCGTTCTCGAACGGCGGCCACGAGAAGAGCTTCGGATAGACGACCCAGAGCTTCGCGAGGAGCAGCGGGATGGTCGCGATGCCGGTGGCGACGTGGAGTCCCTGCGTGACCCGGTAGAGGCCGGCCGGGCGCGACGGGAGCCGGAACCAGTCGGTCGGGTTCTGCGCGAGGTGGGAGAAGAGGCCGGTGGCGAAGCAGACCGTGAACGAGATCCCGAGCGCGATCCCGAGGATCGCAGCCACCCGTTCGTCGTGCAACGGGCTCGTGAAGCTGCCTTCGCGGAAGGGGGCTCGATCCAGGACCGCCGGGAGCTTCATCGGGTCAGGCTCATCGGGTCAGGTAGGCGAACGGGCGGCTGCCGTCTTCCCAGCTCTCGACGACCCGGATTCCGGCACGGGACGCGTGCTCGCCGAGAGCGTCGATCCCGACGTGCGCCCACGAGAACCACGGACCGACGTGGTCGTCGGCCTCGAAGCGGACCTGTTCGACGCGTGATTCGCCATCGACGGCGAGTTCGACGAGGAGTCGACCACGCGGTCGCATGAGGGACGCCACGCGTCGCAGGAGGGTCACCGGGCAGCCGCCGATGCCGATGTTGCCGTCGAGCAGCAGCGCGGTGCCCCACCGGCCGGCGCCCGGTACGTGGTCGAAGACCGAGCGTCGGAGCACGGGCGCGCCCCGGCTGCGGGCCAGCTCGATGGCGGGCGGTGAGATGTCGATGCCGAGTGCCACCACGCCGGCTCGTGCCAGCGCGAGCACGTGGCGGCCGGGACCGCAGCCGACATCGAGGACCGGCCCGTCAACCCGTTCGAGCAGCCGTTCGTCGGCGGCGGACGGTAGACCCAGCCATCGGTGGGCGGGAAGCGGGAGCATCTGTCCGTCGGTGTTGCGCAGGCAGGGGGTGATCACGCGGCGTCCTCCGACTCGGCGGTCCCGTCGATCTGGTCGGCGATCCGCGCGAAATGCGCAGGCACCGAACCGAGCACGGGCGGGATCGCTTCGGCTTCGTCGAGCACGGGGACGACCACGTCGATCACGATATCGACCGTACCGTCGACGGCCGTCACTCATACCCGCTCGCGCCCTTACGATTCGCGAAACACGACTGCACCACCGACGGCATCGACAGGCGTAGCCAACGTCTGAGCCGATGCCCGCAGGGCGCCGTACGCCGGTACCGTTCGGGAGATGACCGGTGAGATCGCAACGGAGATCACCGGCGAACGCGGAGTCGTCACCGGTGTCCCGATCGAAGCGCGAGCTGTCACCCATGGCTACGTTCGCTCCGGTGGATCCGGCGTCGCGGTGCTCGAGGCCCTCGATCTCGACCTCGCCGCCGGCGAACGGGTGGCCATCACCGGCCGGTCGGGCGCGGGGAAGACCACGTTGCTCGCGCTCCTCGGCGGGCTGGAGCGGATCCAGCACGGGGCCGTCCGCGTCGGTTCCGACGACCTGTCGGAGCTCGACGGTGACGCGCTCGCCTCCTACCGTCGCAACACCGTGGGGTTCGTGTTCCAG
>JBBQMI010000471.1:0-1975 GCA_038328825.1 Acidimicrobiia bacterium
AGCCCGACCTCGTCACCTATGGGCGCATCTTCTCGGTCGGGATCATCGCCCTCTCGCTGGTCCCGCTCGTCGGGTACGCCGGGCAGGTGTCGCTGTGTCAGCTCAGCTTCGCCGGGATCGGGGCGATCGTGATGGCGCACCTCGGGACGAACGGGAACCCGATCGCGCTCGTCTACGCGGTGGTCATCACCGCGGCAATCGGAGCGGTGATCGCGTTGCCCGCGTTGCGACTCTCGGGCATCTACCTCGCGCTGGGTACCGCTGCCTTCGCGCTCGCGCTCGACCGCTGGATCTTCACGCTGCCGAAGTTCTCCGTGTTCGGCGTGTTCGACATCGACCTCTTCCAACAAGGATCGGTGTCGGTCGATCCGCTCAAGCTGTTCGGCTACACGTTCGACACACCCGGCTCGCAGATGATCATGCTGAGCTCCGTGTTCGCGCTCCTGTCGTTGCTCGTCATCGCGATCCGACGTGGTCGCTTCGGGCGACGGCTGCTCGCCATGAAAGACAGCGAGGCCGCGTGCGCGACCCTCGGCCTGAACCTTCTGGGCACGAAGGTGACGGTGTTCGCGTTGTCGGCGGGAATGGCCGGACTCGGCGGCGCGCTGCTCGGGTCGCAGCTCTCGTCGGTCTCGCCCCAGAACTTCGACCTCGTGACCGGACTGCCGATCTTCGCGCTGGCGGTCGTCGGCGGGATCGGCGCCGCGGGCGGGGCGCTGTTCGGCGCGGTCTCGCTCATGGGCCTCCTTCCATTGCTCGCGGCCTTGCTGCCCTCGGTGGCGCAGTACCTGGTCGTCCTCCCCGGCCTGGCGGGAATCGGGCTGGGCCGCAACCCGAACGGCGCGGTCCAAGACCTGCGCGAAGGCTTCGAACCGATTGTTCGCACGCGAGTCGTCCTCGTGGCGACGATCGCCGTCCTCGCCGGTCTCTACACCATCCGGATGCTCGACGTCATCGACAACTGGACCTACGCGATCCTCACCTTGGTCACGCCACTGGTCGCCGTCGGAATCGCCACCGCGCTGCTGCGCGAGCCCACCGAAGGTGGCGGAGTGCCGCTCGAGTGGCGCGGCGTGACCGAACCGTGGACCGACGACGACGTACGCGAACTCGACCGCGTGCTCGGACTCACGGAGGTGGAGCTCTATGACGCAACTCACGGTTAGGGGCGTCACCGTCCGGTTCGGCGGCAACATCGCGCTCGATGACGTCGACCTCGACGCGGAGCCCGGCTGCGTCACCGGTCTCATCGGCCCGAACGGTGCCGGGAAGACGACCCTGTTCAACGTGATCACCGGGCTCATCTCGGCGAACGCGGGCATGGTCCGGCTCGACGACAAGCCGATGAACGACCTCAGTCCGACGAAGCGGGCGCGGAAGGGCATGGCGCGGACGTTCCAGCGTCTGGAGCTCTTCAGCCTCCTGAGCGTCCGCGAGAACATCCGCGTCGCGGCCGACATCCGCAAGGGATGGGCCCGCGACAAGAGCGACCCCGCCGCCGTCACCGAGGCGATCATCGACCGCATCGGCCTCGAGGCGGTGGCCGACGCGCGGGTCGACTCGCTGCCGACCGGCCAGTGCCGACTCGTGGAGCTCGGGCGTTCGTTGGCGACGAAGCCGGAGGTGCTCCTCCTCGACGAACCCGCGTCGGGTCAGGACGAGACCGAGACCGAGCAGTTCGGCATCCTGCTCCAGGAGCTCGCCGCCGAGGGGATGGCCGTCGTGCTCGTCGAGCACGACGTGCATCTCGTGATGCGCGTCTGCGCGACGGTGCACGTGCTGGATTTCGGCCGGATCATCGCGGTGGGCACCCCCCGGGAGATCCAGAGCAACACCGCGGTTGTCGCCGCCTACTTGGGGACACCCGCTTGAGAGGCACGGGGGCCGCCGAAGCACGACCGAACCTGCTCGAGTTGCGCGGGATCCGGGCGGCGTACGAACGGATCGACGTGCTCTTCGGCGTGGATCTCGAGGT
>JBBQMI010000472.1:0-1949 GCA_038328825.1 Acidimicrobiia bacterium
CGTGCGCGTCGAGCACCCGACGGGCGCCATCGAGCAACGGCGCGGTGATCGCCAGGTTGAACCGACCGACGGCGAGGGCGACGCGCAGACCCGACGCGTCGAGATCGTCGGGCGGCGCGGCGTACTCCCCCATCAGTCAGCCTCCCCCGATGCGGCGCCGGGCCGCTCAGGCCGCGCTCGGCTCCCGGACCCTTCCATCGGCACGTCAGCTTCCCCCGAGCTCTTGATCCTCGATGTCGAGGAGGTGGCCCATCTTCTGTTGCTTGGCCCGCAGGTAGGCGATGTTCTCCGACGTCGGGGTCGTCGCGAGCGGCACGCGGTCGACGATCTCGAGGCCGAAGCCCTCGAGCCCGCCGTACTTCGCGGGATTGTTCGTCATGAGCCGCATGGTGGTGACGCCGAGGTCCACGAGGATCTGCGCGCCGATGCCGTACTCGCGCGAGTCGACGGGCAGGCCGAGGTCCTCGTTCGCCTGGACCGTGTCGCGACCTTCCTCCTGCAACCTGTAGGCGCGCATCTTGTGGCCGAGGCCGATGCCGCGCCCCTCGTGACCGCGGAGGTAGACGACGATGCCCTCCCCTTCGGCCGCGACCTGGCCGAGCGCGGTGTCGAGCTGCACACCGCAGTCGCAACGCAGCGAGCCGAACACGTCGCCGGTGAGGCACTCGGAGTGGACCCGTACGAGCACGTCCTGCTTCCCTGCGACCTCGCCACGCACGAACGCGATGTGCTCCACGTCGTCGAGCAGCGAACCGAAGACGTAGGCGGTGAAGTCGCCGTGTTTCGTGGGGATGCGCGCCTCCGCGACCCGCTTCACCAACTTCTCCCTTCGGCGGCGGTGCCGGACGAGATCGGCGATCGAGATCATGAGGAGTCCGTGCTCCGCGGCGAACACCTCGAGCTCGGGGAACCGCGCCATGGTGCCGTCGTCGTTCACGACTTCCGCGAGCACCCCCGCGGGGTTGAGCCCCGCGAGCCGGGCGAGGTCGACCGCGGCCTCCGTGTGACCGGCCCGCTTGAGCACGCCGCCGTCGCGGTAGCGCAGCGGGAAGATGTGGCCGGGACGGGCGAGGTCGTCGGGGCGCGTCTTCGCGTCGATGAGGGTCTTCACCGTGGTCGCGCGGTCGGCCGCCGAGATGCCGGTCGTCGTGCCGAGCCGGGCGTCGACCGACACGGTGAACGCGGTGCGGTGCTGCTCGGTGTTGTTCGACACCATCAACGGGAGCTGGAGGTCGTCGCAGCGCTCGCCCACGATCGGCATGCAGATCACCCCGCTGGTGTGCCGGACCATGAAACCCATCGCCTCGGGCGTGATCTTGTCGGCGGCCATGATCAGATCGCCCTCGTTCTCGCGATCGGCGTCGTCGACCACCACCACCAGCTCGCCTCGGGCGATCGCGGCGACGGCGGGCTCGATCTCACTGAACGGCATCGGACTCTCGCTTCCCCGTGAGCAACCGCTCCACGTGTTTCGCCAGCACATCCACTTCGAGGTTCACCGTGTCGCCCGGGTGCCGGACGCCGAGCGTCGTCACCGCGAGCGTGTGCGGGATCAGCGCGACGCCGAATCCGTCGTCGTCGACCTCGGCGACGGTGAGGCTCACGCCGTCGACGGTGATCGAGCCCTTCTCGACCACGTAGCTAGTCAGGTCGCCGGGCACGTCGACGCGGAGCCGGGTCGAGCCGTCGGGCAGGGCGTCGCGCGTCGAGACGACGCCGACCGCGTCGACGTGACCCTGCACGACGTGGCCGCCGAGGCGGTCGGTGAGCCGGACCGGTCGTTCCAGGTTCACCGGGTCACCGACCGCGAGCGTGCCGATCGTGGTTCGGTCGAGCGTCTCGACGATCGCGTCGGCCGCCCACCAGTCGGGGCCGGACTCGACGACCGTGAGGCAGCAGCCGTTCACGGAGATCGACGCACCCAGCGTGACGTCGTCGAGCACGGTCGT
>JBBQMI010000473.1:0-1931 GCA_038328825.1 Acidimicrobiia bacterium
GCCACTCGAGCGATTCGTCGAAGCAGTCGTGGTCGCACAGGAGCGAGGTATGCCGCTCGCGGACTCGTTGCGGGCGATGGCGTTCGACGTCCGCGAGAACGAGAAGCGCGCGGTCATCGAGGCGGGTGGCCGGAAACAGATCTCGATGCTCATGCCGGTTGTCGGGCTCATCCTTCCCGTCGCAATCGTCTTCGCGTTCTATCCCGGTCTCGTCGCGATTCGGACGCTCGCGCGATGAGCGGACGGATGGCGGTACTCGGTTCTTGAACAGACAGCGACACAACCAACACACGGAAGGTGAGCGACATGGGGGCATGGATGGGCGGGTTGGCGGGTGACGAGCGAGGCTCGATCCCGGAGTGGGTGATGCTGCTCGTGATGGGGATCGGCATCGTGATGGCGTTGTGGGCAGTGGTGCAGCCCGACATCACGTCGATCGTCTCCGATGCGTTCGACCAGCTCCGCGGCTGACGACGTCGAGCGCGGCGGACGCGCGCGGGGTTGGTGCCAACGGGGAACAGTCATGGTGGAGTTCCTCGCGGTCGCCGTCCTCGTCGTTGCGTCGCTGCTCGGACTGGCGCAGATGGCGGTATGGGTGTGGGCCCGTGGCGTGGCGGTGAGCGCGGCCCATGAAGGCGCGCGCACCGCCGCGGAGGCCGGGCGCTCTCCCGACGATGGAGTCGCGCGCACGCGAGCGCTGCTGCACGATGGGCTCGGCGGCACCGCCGAGGCCTTCCGCGTCGCGAGTGTCGAGGAAGGCGGGGTCGTAGCGGTCGTGGCGGTCGGTCGTGCGCCGATCATCGTGCCGTTCCTCCCGGAGTTCACCGTGGAAGCTCGCGCGACGGCCCGCGACGAGGACGACCTGCGGTGACGCGTCGAGGGAGCCGCTGCCGGTTCCGCGCGAGCGCGGGCAGTGAGGTCGGGAGCGCCATCGTGGAGTTCGCGGTGCTCGGGATCGTGCTCCTCGGCGTCCTCGTCGAGGTCATCGTCCTGTTCGGCACGCTCCAACGCTCGACCCTTGCGACCTCTGCCGCGGCGCGTGAAGTGGGTCGGGCCGTCGTGCTCGCCGAGTCGATCGACGACGCCGCGGCGCGGTCCGGGGTCGTGGTGGACCAGGCCGCGACCAATCACGGCCTGCCCGCCGACAGCCTCCACGCAACGGTCGACGGGGAGCTCGCACGCGGTGCCCGTCTGCGGGTGACAGTCGCGACCGAGGTTCCCCTGGTGCAGATCCCGTTCCTCGGGCCGGTGTGGCCGTCGCTCTCCGTCCCCGTCGAGTCGACGCACGTCGTCCAGGTCGACCGCTACCGGAGCTTCCCGTGAACGAACGCGGTCAGGCCTCCGTGCTGCTCGTCGGAATCGTCCTGCTCGGCCTCGCGTTCGCCGGGCTCGCGGTCGACGGCACCCGGCTCTTCACCGCGCGACGAGATCGGCAAAACCGCGCCGACTCGGCCGCGCGCGCGGGCGCGTCGGCGCTCGACGAGGCTCGCTTCCGCGCGAGCGACGGCGCCGACGTCGAGCTCGACCCTCCAGCTGTCCGCCGCGCCGTCGACGCGGTGCTGCGGGACTCGAACCTCCCGACCGACACCCGCGTCGAGGTCGAGGTGGACGCCACCCTCGTCGAGGTCCGGCTCGCGCGTCCCGTCGTCCTCACGTTCCTGCGCGTGCTCGGCGCACGCGACCAGACGATCGGCGCCCACGCGACCGCGTCCCCGAACACCGGCTGACCCCGAAACCCTCGTACTGGTCAGGTTCTGGCGCCCATACGACAGCAGGAGATGACCAGAACGAGGGTTGGGGGTCAGGTGGGTTGGGCGATGGCGAGGACGGGGACGGCGCTGCTCGGGAAGGGGTGGAGCTGCGCGGCACTCTGGGGCTTGCCGAAGAGGAAGCCCTGGCCGATGTCGCAGCCGAGCTTCTGCAGCTCGCGG
>JBBQMI010000474.1:0-1918 GCA_038328825.1 Acidimicrobiia bacterium
TCGCCGAGAAGCGGGAGCCGAACTGGGCGCCGCTCGAGTGAGCGTGAACCTCGCCGAGCTGCTGCTCGACCACCCGTTCCCCGACGACGCCCCGCTGCTCACCGGCGAGCACGCCACGCTCACGGCGGGAGAGGCCCGGGCGGCCGTACGCACGACGACCGAACGCCTCGCCGCCGCCGGCGCCGGCCCGGGTCGCGCGGTCGCAGTGCAGCTCCCGAACGGCCCCGACGCGATCGTGGCCATGATGGCGGTCTGGCTGGCGGGTGCGGTGTTCGTGCCCGTGAACCCCCGTCTGTCCGAACCCGAGGTGGCCGCAGCGCTCGAGACCACCGGGCCGGTCGCGTTCCTCGACGCCGACGGGCTCGTGACACGTCCGGATCCGTCGACCTACGACGACGGGGTCGCCTTCGTCACCTGGACGTCGGGCACGACCGGGCGACCGAGGGCGATCCTGCACACGCACGTCGCCTACTTCGAGCTACTCGACCGGGTCCTCACCTCCCTCCGGGGCTGGAACGAGATCGTGGCGCCGCGGCGCGCGCCCACCCCGAACCTCATCCCGGTGTCACTCGCCCTCAACGCGGGCATCTACAACGCGCTGTTCGGCCTCCGTGCCGGAGCTGCGCTCGTGATCATGGACCGCTTCGAGCCGGCGACGTTCGCCGCGCTCGTCCGCACCCACGAGATCCGCTCGACGGTCCTGCCGCCCGCGGCGATCACGATGCTGGCCGACGACGTCACGATCACCGACCTCGCGCCGCTGCGCTACGTGCGGAGCATCACCGCGCCGTTGTCGCCGCTCGCGGCCCAGCGGTTCATCGCCAAGTTCGGGGTCACCGTGCTCAACGGGTACGGCCAGGCCGAGATGGGTGAGGTCATCGGGTGGACCGCGGCCGACGCCAAGGCCCATCCCGAGAAGGTCGGTGCCGTCGGCCGCGCCCATCCGGGTGTGGCGCTCAAGCTCGCAGATGAGACGGGTGAGCTGCTCGTGTGCCCTCCGAGTCGCGCGGTCGGCTACGCCGGTGGCGACGACTTCGCCGACCGTGTCGACGCGGAGGGGTTCGTGCGCACCGGCGACATCGCGCGGATCGACGAAGACGGGTTCGTGTGGATCGAGGGTCGGCTCGGCGACGTGATCAACCGGGGCGGCAACAAGGTGTTCCCCGAGCAGGTCGAGGAGGTGCTCCGCCTCGCGCCCGGCGTCTCGGATGCGGCCGTCGTCGGCGTCGCCGACGCCCGGCTCGGGGAGGTGCCGGTCGCCTTCGTGGTCGGCGAGGCATCCGACGCGGAGCTCGACGCGTTGTGCCGTGAGCACCTCGTCGCCTACAAGGTCCCGGTCGCGTTTCACGCGATCGACGCGCTCCCGCGCAGCGAGATCGGCAAGGTGCTCCGTCGCGACCTCGTCGCTCACCACGAGGCCGGAGCCCGATGACCCGCTACACGACGCTCGAGGTCACCCGCGACGGACCGGTCGGATGGTTGGTGTTCGACCGACCCGATCGCGGCAACGCGATCGACGCGACGATGTTCGACGAGCTCGAGGCCGCGTGGCGCGAGCTCGACGCCGATCCCGACGTCCGCGTGATCGTGAACACCGGCAACGGGGCGGCGTTCCAGACCGGTCTCGACGTGCGCGAGCTCGCGTCGAACCGTGAGGCGCTGCGAGAGCACAGTCGCCGCACCGGCGACTTTGAGCTGCGCATGACCGCTTGGCATTGCCAGGTGTGGAAGCCGGTCATCGCCGCGGTGAACGGCGTCTGCGCCGGTGGCGGGCTGCACTTCGTGGCCGACGCCGACATCGTGATCGCGGCAGCGGGCGCGTCGTTCCTCGATCCGCACGTCTCGGTGGGGCAGGTGTCGGCGATCGAGACGATCGGCTTGGTGCGACGGTCGCCGATGGAGCCGATCCTGCGGATGG
>JBBQMI010000475.1:0-1914 GCA_038328825.1 Acidimicrobiia bacterium
GGGGGAGTCGCTCAGCGTCTCGGGTGAGATCGCCGCCTTCGAGGTGCTCGTGGTCGACGACGCGTCGACCGACCGCTCCGGCGAGATCGTCGAGAAGATCGCGGTGAACGAGAGTCGCGTGCGCGTGGTCCACCACGACGAGAACCGTGGCGTGGGCGGCGCGCTCCGCACCGGCTTCGCCGCGGCCACCGGCGACCTCGTGCTGTACACGCACGCCGACCTCCCGTGCGACCTCGCGGAGCTCGAGCGCTCGCTGCGGTTGATGCGTTCGCACCGGGCCGATCTGGTGAGCGCGTACCGGCACAACCGCTTCGGTGAAGGTCCGCGCCAATACGTCTACTCCATGGGCTGGAACACGCTCGTGCGGACCGCCTTCGGCCTCGGTGTGCGCGACGTGAACTTCCCGTTCAAGCTCTGCCGCCGTTCGATGCTCGACCAGCTCGAGTTGTCGAGCGAGAAGTCGTTCGTCGACACCGAGGTCCTCGTCCGCGCCGAGCGCAGCGGGTTCCGGATCATCCAGTTCGGCGTCGACTACTTCCCGCGCAAACGGGGTGTGTCGACGCTCTCGTCGCCTCCCGACATCGTCACGATGCTCGGCGACCTGTTGAGCTCGTACCGGGAGCTGCAGCGACTCCGGCCGCTCCCCGGTGCGCCGAACGAACCCCCTCTCTCGGAGTCGCGTGTCGCGGCCCGCCGGGGTCCCCGGGTTCCGATGGCGACGCGCCCCGACGTCGGCACCCGACTCCTGATCGTGAACGCCGACGACTTCGGCCTCACCACTGGCATCTCCAACGGGATCCTCCAGGCGCACCGCGAGGGGATCGTCACGAGCACCTCGGTGCTGGCCGTCGGACCCGCCTTCGCCCGCACCGCGCCGCTCCTCGACGACGTCCCGACGCTCGGCGTCGGCGTGCACCTCGCCGCCGTGGGCGAGGACCCGCCCCTCCTCGACGCCCGCGAGATCCCGACCCTCGTGGATCGCAAGGGCCGGCTGCCCGGCTCGTGGCGCCAGTTCACCGCGCTCGCGCTCGCGGGCAAGGTCGATCCCGACGACCTCCGCCGCGAGTTCGCCGCCCAGTTCGAGCGGGTCGAGGGCATCGGGAGCCCGATCACGCACCTCGACACGCACCAGCACCTCCACCTCTGGCCGATCGTGCGGGAGGTCGTGCTCGAGCTCGCGGGCGCGCAGGGGATCGCGGCTGTCCGCGTGCCTTACGGCAGCGGAGGACGGGTCATCGCCCTCGGTACCGACCGCCTCGCGGTCGCGCTCGAGCGACGCGCCGACCAAGTCGGGCTCGGATATCCCCAGGCGTCCGCCGGGCTCGATCCGTCGGGCCGCCTCGACGGCGCGGCGTTGGCGCGCGCGTTGGATCGCCTCTCCGCGACCGGCCATCCGACGCTCGAGCTGTGGGCCCATCCCGGCGAGCGTCGCGATCCCGAACGGGTCCGCTACCGGTGGGGATACCGCTGGGGCGACGAGCTCGCGGTGCTCACCGGTCCCGCCGCGCGGTACGTCGTCGCCCGCCAGGGGTTCACGCTCGGCACCTTCGCCGACCTCGCACCGACCGTGTGAGCGCGTTCACCCCGGCACCACCCGCGGGTCGGGCCGCGCTCGAGTTGTTCTCCGACGCGCCGCTGGCGATGCGACTCCACGTGCAGGCCCGCTGGCGCACGTGCCCGCTCACCGAGATCGCGGCGCGCGTGCCGAAGCATGGCGCCGTGCTCGACATCGGCTGTGGTCACGGCCTCTTCGCGTCGTACCTCGCGCTCGACGCGCCCGGCCGTCGCGTCGTGGGCGTCGATCTCGACGAGCGCAAGCTGGTCGACGCGGCGAGCGTCGTCGAACGGGTGCAGCAACGGGGTGGTTCGATCGAGCTCGCCGTCGCGCCCGGCGGCGCGGTCCCCGACGGGCCG
>JBBQMI010000476.1:0-1908 GCA_038328825.1 Acidimicrobiia bacterium
CCTGGTGCACGCCGACGACATCGCGCGCGGGCTGGGCATCGCGTTCGAGCCTCCCGACGACCTGTGCACAGCTGTGCTCGAACGGCTCTTCCCGTGGGCGCCGATCGACGGTGATCCCTTCGCCGAGCTGCTCTGGGCCAACGGTCGCGTCGCGCTCGCCGACCGCCCCCGGCTGGCTTCCGACTGGAGCTGGCACTGCGCCCCGCTCGAGGAGTGGGACGGCACCATCCGGTGCTACTGCCCGCCCCGTCCCGACGGCTGAAGCACCACGCCGAGGAGCTCGTGGTCGGGGCCCTTCTCGACCACGACGTCGGCGACGGCGCGGGTCGGTTCGATGTGCTCGGCGAGGTTCACCGCGTTGATCGAGCGCCAGATGTCGTGGGCGAGCGCGTCGACCTGCTCCGGGGTGAACGCCGACCAGCCCCCGTAGAACGAGTTCGGCGGCGCCTCGGCCACGAGTTCCACGAGCCGGGCGACGTACCAGTCCTCGATCGCGGCGACCGGGGCGTCGACGTAGAGGGCGAAGTCGAGCCGGGCGCGGAACTGGAGCGCGTTGACGCCCTCCAGGATCAGCACCCCCGGACACCCGAGCAGGCGGACGCCACCCGGGACGATGTCGTAGGTCTCGTGCGAGTAGACCGGCACCGAGACCTCGTGCCCGGTGCGGAGGGCATCGAGGGTCCGTTCGATCAGCCCGGTGTCGTAGCTCTCGGGGAAGCCCTTCCTCATCTCGAGCCCCCGCGCCGCGAGCTCGTCGTTCGGGAAGAGGAACCCGTCGGTGCCGAGCACCTCGACCGGCGCGATCCCGTCGAGGCCGGCCAGCTCGTCGAGCAGGCGGGCCGCGAGCGTGCTCTTGCCCACCGACACCGGGCCGGCGATGCCGACGACCAACGGCGGCGGCTCGTGGGCCGACGCGCGCGCCCGGACGAGATCACCCACGTGGGACCACGGCACAACGGACTGCAGGTCGATACCCTCAGGGTCACCGCCCATCGCGCCGATGTTAGGGCCCGACCGGCCACCGACTCGCGCCCCACCTCGAAGGGACCCCATGAACGCGGCGAAGCTCCTGCACGAGTCCGGGCAGAGCCTGTGGCTCGACAACATCACCCGTGACCTCCTCGACTCCGGGACGCTTGCCCGGTTCATCGCCGAGGACTCGGTCACGGGACTCACGTCGAACCCGACGATCTTCGACAAGGCGATCACCGGCAGCGACGACTACGACGGCGCCATGCGTGCCGCCGCCGGCCAGCCGGCGGAAGACGTGTTCTTCGGTCTCGCGATCGATGACCTGCGTCGGGCTGCGGCGCTCTTGCGCCCCCGCCACGACGAGACCGACGGAGTCGACGGGTGGGTCTCGCTCGAGGTCTCGCCGCGACTCGCGAGCGACACCGGGAGCACCATCGCCGAAGCGAAGCGCCTCCACGCCCGCGCCGACGCACCGAACCTCTACATCAAGGTCCCCGGCACGCCGGAGGGCATCCCCGCGATCGAGGAGCTGATCTTCTCGGGCGTGCCCGTGAACGTGACCCTCCTCTTCTCCCCCGATCAGTACGTCGCCGCGGCCGGCGCCTACCAGCGCGGCCTCGAACGTCGCCACGAGGCCGGCCTCGACCTGCGGGTCTCGTCGGTCGCGTCGCTGTTCGTCTCGCGCTGGGACGTCGCGGTGTCGGGCAAGCTCCCCGCCGACCTGTCGGACCGGCTCGGCGTCGCGATCGGCATGCAGGCCTATCGCGCCTACCGCGAGGTGCTCGCCGCGCCGCGGTGGGCTGCCCTCGAGGACTCCGGCGCCCGACCGCAGCGACTGCTCTTCGCGAGCACCGGGACGAAGGACCCGGCACTGCCCGACACGTTCTACGTGTCGGCGCTCGCGGCTGAGATGACCATCAACACGATGCCGCAGAA
>JBBQMI010000477.1:0-1903 GCA_038328825.1 Acidimicrobiia bacterium
ATGACGACCGCGCCGAGCGCCTTGCCGATGCTCACCGCGCCGGATCCCGTGCCCCCGGCCGCGGCGTGCACGAGGAGGGTCTCACCCGGTTGGAGTCGGGCCCGTTCGTGGAGCGCGAACCAGCCGAGGTGGAACGGGTAGTGCAGGGCCGCGCCGTCGGCGTCGCTCACCCAGGCGGGGAGCTCCATCGCCGTCGCGGCGTCGACGATCGCGTACTCGGCGTAGCCACCGTGCGCGAGTGTGGGGATCCCGACGATCCGCTGTCCGACCAGGTGCTCCGCGCCCGGCCCGGCGCTCTCGACGATCCCGACCGATTCCATGCCCGGGGTGAACGGGGCCTCGAGGGGGAGCGTCGTGTAGCGACCTCGGATGATGTCGATGTCGTTGAGGTTGAGGCAGAACGCGTCGACCGCGACCCGCACCTCGTTCGCCCCGGGTGCGGGCACCTCGATGCGTTGCTGCTCCATCACCTCGGTCGGGGCGCCGAGCGCAGTCGCGACCCATGCGTTCGCGGAGATGCTGCCGTTCGTCGCGCTGTCCGGATCCGTCATGGAGCGCACAGTATCCAGCGGACCCCGGTGCGGCGTCCTCTACGATGTCCCGACTCGGGGGCAGATCGGCGATCGAAGGGACGGCTGGCATGGCAGACGAATGGGGGCCGCTCGGTCCGCTCGTCGGAGATTGGGAAGCCGAGGGCGGCCACAACACACTGCGCCGGGTGGGGTGACCCGCGCCGCCGTCGACGCGATCGCCGCCCGGACCGACTTCTCCGGCGTCGTGCGCGTCGACCGCGGTGATCGGACCGAGTTCGCGACCGCGTACGGCCTCGCCGACCGGCGGTGGGAGATCGCGAACACTGTCGACACCCGGTTCGGGATCGCGAGCGGCACCAAGGGCCTGACCGCGCTCGCGGTGGTGAGCCTGATCGAGGCCGGTGTGCTCGACCGCACCACGACCGCACGCTCGGTGCTGGGTGGCGACCTCCCGCTCGTCGGCGACGACGTGACGGTCGAGCACCTCCTCGCGCACCGGTCGGGGATCGGCGACTACCTCGACGAGGAAGCCGACACCGAGTTGGCTGACTACCTCCTCCCGGTGCCGGGCCATGAGCTCACGACGACCGAGCAGTACCTCGCGGTGCTGGGCGGCCGCCCGACGAAGTTCGCACCCGACGCGCGGTTCGCGTACTGCAACGGCGGCTACGTCGTGCTCGCGCTCATCGCCGAGCGGGCGAGTGGCGTTCCGTTCCCCGACCTCGTCCGCGATCGCGTGTGTCGCCCGGCGGTGATGCACGACACCGAGTTCCTCCGGTCCGACGCGTTCCCGGGCCGCGCTGCGGTCGGATACGTCACCGTCGACGGCGTCGATCTGAGCAACGTGTTCCACCTCCCGGTCCGTGGCACCGGCGACGGTGGGATCTTCTCCACGGTCGCCGACGTGCACGCGCTCTGGCGCGCGTTCTTCGCAGGTCAGATCGTGTCGGAGGCCTGGGTCGCCGAGATGACCCGGCCACGATCCGACGTCCCACAGGAGTCGATGCGCTACGGCCTCGGCTTCTGGCTGCACGCGTCGACCGACGCCGTGATGCTCGTGGGCAGCGACGCCGGCGTGTCGTTCCGCACCGTGCACGACCCGAGTTCCGACGTCACCCACACCGTGATCTCGAACACGACCGACGGAGCCTGGCCCGTCACCCGCCTGCTCGACACCGAGCTCCTCCGCTGACCCCACGCGCCCGACCCGAACCGAACCGAACCGAACCCCGTTCCGGTCATCTGCAGCTGTCCCATGAGCGCCAGAAGCTGACCAGAACGAGGGCTTTCTCGGGATCGGTGGTTCAGGGTTCGTCGTGGACGAGGTGGTCGAGGCGGTCGACGGCGTCGATGAACTCCTCGATCATCTC
>JBBQMI010000478.1:0-1862 GCA_038328825.1 Acidimicrobiia bacterium
AGACGTGCCGGTCTTCACCGAAGCCGACGTCGAGGCGTTGACCGTGCTCGAACAGGGTCGCGTGACCACGATCGTCGCCGTCGACGACGATCCGATGGACGGGCTCGTGGAGCAGGTGCGCGTGTTCAGCACCGCGCTCGCGAAGGTCGCGGCCGCGCTCACCGACCAACTCGCCGAGATGATCCGCGCCGCGCGCGCCTCGGGCCTCTCCGACGAACGGGTCGCGCTCACGTTCATCGACGAGTTCCACTGGCCGGATCTGTTGAAGCTGTTCGACTACACGTTGCGACTGCAGGCACGCGACTCACTGTGGCGCAAGCTCGCGAACGAGGATCCCGACGCCCCGGGCGCGCGCGTGTTGAGCATCGGCTTCGTCGACCTCGTCGGGTACACCGCGATCAGCCAGCAGCTTGATCCCCACGAGTTGAGCGCGTTGGTCCGACGGTTCGAGCAGCTTGCGTTCGACACCGTGGCCGAGGAGGGCGGGCGGGTCGTCAAGACGATCGGCGACGAGGTGATGTTCGTGGCGAGCGACGCTGCGGCCGCGGCGCGCATCGCCCGCCGCCTCACCGACCGGTCGCTCGACGATGCGTTGCTGCCTCCGGCGCGCGCCGTGCTGGCCCACGGGTCGCTCGTCACCCGTGAGGGCGACTACTTCGGGCCGGTCGTCAACCTCGCGAGTCGTCTGGTCGAGATCGCCAAGCCGGGGAGCGTCGTCACCTCCGATGCGCTGCACGCGGAGCTGGCCGACGACCCGACCTTTGCGTGGAAGCGGCTCCGGAGCCGGCGCATCCGCGACATCGGCCGGATCGAGATCTGGGCCCTGGCCGCCGCCGACCGGCCCGCCGATCTTCCGGGTGATCACGACGACGAAGCGATCGAGGAAGAGGCGGACGCCGGGTAGCGTTGGCGTCGTCATGACCTCCGTGCCGCTCTCCCTCCTGACCGTCCATGCCCACCCCGACGACGAAGCGTCGAAGGGCGCGGGCACCGTCGCCCGCTACCACGCCGAAGGTGTCCACACGGTGCTGGTGTGCTGCACCGGCGGCGAGGCCGGCGAGGTCCTGAACCCCGAGGTCGACACCGAGGAGGTCCGGGCCAACCTCTTCGCAGTGCGGATGCAGGAGCTGCAGGACAGCGTCGATGCCATCGGGTACGACCGCCTCGAGCTCCTCGGGTACCACGACTCCGGCATGCCCGAGACCGAGACGAACGCGCGGCCCGACAACTTCGCCAACGCACCGCTCGACGAAGCGGTGGCGCGGCTGGTGGGGATCATTCGGGCCGAACGGCCGCAGGTGATCATCACCTATGCGGAGGATCGGGAGTTCTACCCGCACCCCGACCACATCCGCGTGTTCGAGATCACCGCACCCGCGTTCGACGCAGCGGGTGATCCCGATGCCTTCCCCGACGCGGGCGAGCCGTGGCAGCCGTCGAAGCTCTACGAGGTCGGGTGGTCGCGCAGCCGGATCCTCGCGTTGCACCAGGCGCACCTCGACCGCGACCTCGAGAGCCCGTTCGCCCGCTGGTTGGACCACGAGAGCGGTCCGGCGCGCGAAGACCGGCACACGACCCTCATCGACGTGAGCGACTACATGGCCAACCGTCGGGCGGCACTGCTCGCGCACCGCACCCAGGTCGCACCCGACGGCTTCTGGATGAAGCTCCCCGACGACGTGCTCCGTGAGGTGTGGCCGTGGGAGGAGTACGTGCTCGTGCGTTCGCTCGTCGACACGGGCGTCGCCGACGGTGAGATCGAAGCCGACCTGTTCGCCGGGCTGCGCGATCCCGACGACGTCGTCCGCTGAGCATGGCCGAGTTCCTGACCACCGCGTGGGTCGAGCTGGTCGAACCCGAGC
>JBBQMI010000479.1:0-1853 GCA_038328825.1 Acidimicrobiia bacterium
CCGACGAGGTTGAACGCCGCGAACGCGGCGCCGAAGAGGATCAGGAGGGCGAAGATGTTGTACAGCCGCTGGTCCCCGGCAATGTCGTCGTACAGCATCCGGTACTGGCGCTCTTCCCCCTGCGGCGAGATCGTGACCCCCACCTCCGGGAACCGGGCGGCGAGGGCCTCTGACAACTCCTTCCGGACCAATCTCGCGTTCGCTCCGGGTCGGAGCCGCACCACGAGGGCATTCGCCCGGCCGGGAAGCCCGAGCAGTTGCTGCGCGGTCTCGAGCGACACGAATGTCACGGCGAAGTTCGCCTCCGCGAGGAGCGTCCCCTGCTCACCGAGGACGAGGAAGTACTCGGGCGAGAGCCCGAGTCCCACGACACGCACCGTGTGCCCACCGCTCAGGTGGAGCAACGCGCCGGGACGCACGTCGTGGTGGCGCGCGAAGTGCACGTCGAGCAGGCCGACCGCAGCACCAGCGTCGGTGGCGCGCAACGTACGCCCCTGCGTCGCGAAGAGGCGATCGACGAGCGGGCCGCCGTGGGTCGTCTCGACGCCGATGATGCGACCCGGGACGAGCACGGTCTTGCCCCTCCCCGAGGCGTCGACTTGCACCGGTCCGCTCAACTGGGCTTCCGCCGCATCGAGCATCCGCGCGTGCGGAATCGACCGTGCCGTCTCCACGATCGCGGCGGCGTCGACCGACGAACCGGCGGCGAGCGTCACCCTCAGGTCATGCATGCGCAGACGCTCGAAGCTCGCGTCGTAGGAGGCGCGGCGCCAGGCCGTCGTGCTTCCGAGCCCCGAGTACGTACCGGAGCCGAGCGCGACGATGAAGGCAATCGCGGCCACCTGCACCCACCGGGCCCGGAGGTCCCGCCAGGACCACCGCAGGTAGATCGCGCGCTGCGTCACCAGTGGAGCTCGCCGATCGGGAGCCGTCCGCCGGCAGGTAGACCATCGCCGACCACGCGTCCACTGCTCAACTCGACGACGCGATCGGCCACGCGTGCGATCTCACGATTGTGCGTCACGACGAGCACCGTCACCCCGACATGCGTCTGCTCGTGCAGGAGTTCGAGGATCTGGATCCCCGTCCGGAAATCGAGCTCGCCGGTGGGCTCGTCGGCGAGGAGCACAGGATTTCCGGTCGCGAGCGCGCGTGCGATCGCCACCCGCTGCTGCTCGCCGCCGGAGAGCTGGTGAGGGAAGTGGTCGCGACGATCAGCGAGACCGACGCGAGCGAGCACCTCCTCGGCTCGGTCGTGCTCGTGTCCGTGGCGACCGGTGACGTCGATGCCGAACTGCACGTTCTCGACTGCAGTCAGAGCACGGAACAGGTTGAAGGTCTGGAAGACGAAGCTCACCGTCTCCCGCCGGAACCGCGCGAGCTCGGCCCGACTGGAGCCGGTGATCTTCTGATCGGCGACCGACACCGATCCCTCGGTCGCAGCATCCAGCGCGCCCACCAGGTTGAGAAGCGTCGTCTTGCCACTGCCCGAAGGACCCAGGACCACGACGAACTCGCCCTTGTCGACATCGAGCGTGACCGCTTCCAGCGCGCAGACCTCGTTCCCGCCGACCCGGTAGCGGCGCGCGACATCCCGGAGCTCCACGAGCGCCACGTCCGATCTCGACCGTCAGCCGGCGCGCGCTTCGCCGGGCCTGGTACTGGCGACGAAGTCCGAGACGACCCGCAAGCGGGCGACGTGAGCCCAGCCGCGGAGCGCGGGCGGAACGATGACGGAGGCCATGAGGCATCGTGGTCAGGCCCGCCGTGACCCGCCAGGGTCCAAGGTCACGCGTCCTCCGGCGCTTCGGCCCGGACGGGCGACCACCCGCTCGAAGATCAGGACGTTCGGC
>JBBQMI010000480.1:0-1849 GCA_038328825.1 Acidimicrobiia bacterium
GCCGAGCCGGTCGCCTCGATGCCGGGGGTGTTCCAGCACACGCTCGAGAGCCTCCGCAAGGAGGTGCGGGCTCTCGCCGACCTCGGAGTGCCGGCCGTGATCCTCTTCGGCATCCCCGCGACCAAGGACCCGATCGGTTCCGGCGCCGACGCGCCCGACGGGATCGTGCAGGAGGCGTTGCGCACCCTGCGCGACGAGGTCGGCGACTCGCTCGTGCTGATGGCCGACGACTGCCTCGACGAGTTCACCGACCACGGCCACTGCGGTGTGCTCACCGCCGGCGGCCAGGTCGACAACGACTCCACCCTCGAGCGGTACGCGAGCATCGCGATCGCGCAGGCTGATGCCGGCGCCGACGTGATCGCGCCGTCGGGGATGATGGACGGTCAGGTCGGCGCGATCCGTACCGCGCTCGACCAGTCGGGCCACCAGGACGCGCTCGTGCTCGCGTACTCGGCGAAGTACGCGTCGGCGCTGTACGGGCCGTTCCGCGACGCCGCCGAGTGCGCGCCGAGCTTCGGCGATCGGCTGAGCTACCAGATGGATCCGGGCAACGCGCGCGAGGCGCTCACCGAGACCGCACTCGACGTCGACGAGGGCGCCGACATGGTGATGGTGAAGCCCGCACTCGCATACCTCGACGTGATCGCCGCGGTGCGGGCGTCGTTCGACGTTCCCGTTGCGGCGTACCACGTGTGTGGCGAGTACGCGATGTTGAAGGCGGCCGCCGAACGCGGGTGGATCGACGGCACCGCGGTGGCGCTCGAGCACCTGCTCTCGATCAAACGGGCCGGCGCCGATGTCGTGCTCACCTACCTTGCCCACGAAGTCGCTGAGCTCCTTTCGCCGTGAGCAGAGCCGACGACGATCAGACCGTCAGCGATCTGCACGCGCGTGCTCGCGCCCGCATTCCGGGGGGCGTGAACTCGCCGGTGCGGGCCTTCAACGCGGTGGGGGGCGACCCGTTCTTCGTCGCGCGCGGCGAGGGCGCGTACCTGATCGACACCCAGGGCAACCGCTACGTCGACTACGTGCAGTCGTGGGGTGCGTCGATCCTCGGGCACGCCCACCCGGCGATCGTCGAGGCGGTGCAGCGCGCTGCGGCCGACGGCACGTCGTTCGGCGCGTCGACCGAGCGGGAGGTGCTGCTCGCCGAGGCGATCTGCGCGCGCGTTCCGAGCGTCGAGATGGTTCGGCTGGTGTCGTCGGGCACGGAAGCCGCGATGACCGCGGTCCGCCTCGCCCGAGGCGTGACCGGTCGCGAGAAGATCGTGAAGTTCGCCGGCTGCTACCACGGCCACCTCGACGCGCTGCTCGTCGCCGCGGGGAGTGGTGTCGCCACGCTGGGCCTCCCCGGATCGCTCGGGGTGACGGCCGGAGCGGTCGCGGACACGATCGTGACGCCCTTCAACGACATCGAAGAGCTCGACGCGGTGTTCGACGAGCACGGCGACTCGATCGCGGCGGTACTCGTCGAGCCGATCGCGGCGAACATGGGCCTCGTCCCCGCGGATCCCGCGTTCCTCGACGCCATCAGCAAGCACTGCGACAACCACGGCGCGCTGCTCGTGCTCGACGAGGTCATCACCGGCTTCCGGGTCGGCCCGGCCGGGGCTCAGGGGTTGCTCGGGCTCCGCCCCGACCTCTCGATCTTCGGCAAGGTCGTCGGCGGCGGCCTGCCGCTCGCGGCGATCGGCGGCTCCCAGGCGATCATGGATCAGCTCGCGCCGAACGGTGGGGTGTACCAGGCGGGCACATTGTCGGGGAACCCGCTCGCGACCGCGGCCGGTCTGGTCGCGCTCGAGCACCTCGGCGACTCGGCCTACACCGCGCTCACCGACACCGCGAC
>JBBQMI010000481.1:0-1848 GCA_038328825.1 Acidimicrobiia bacterium
ACGCCGGGATCCCGGTCGAAGGCTTCCCGATCAAGTCGTTCGTCGAGACGGGTCCTGAGGAGTGGGATCCGCTCATCCGGCTGAACCTCGCCGCCGTGCTCAACGTCACCCGGACGTACCTCCCGGGGATGATCGAGCACCGGTGGGGCCGCGTCCTCACCATCGTGTCCGACGCCGGTCGTCGGGGTGAGCGGAAGCAGGTCGTCTACGGCGCGGCGAAGGCCGCGGCCATGGGGTTCTCGCGCGGACTCGCCGCCGAGGTCGGCCGCGACGGCGTCACCGTGAACTGCATCGCGCTCGGCACGATGAAGCACGGCCAGATGGCCGAGGCCCTCGACGCCGACCCGACCCTCGAGGCGAAGTTGGCGCGGGCGTATCCCGCGGGCCGGGTGGGGACGCCCGCCGACCCCGCGCCCCTCGCAGTGCTGCTCTGCAGCGATGCCGGCGAGTGGATCACCGGCCAGGTGTACCCGGTCGACGGCGGGTACGCCCCGGCATTGTGAACGACGTCTGAGTACCCTCGGTCGCATGCCTTCGCGGAGCAGGTGACGATGGAGCTCCCGACCGGCTACCGGTTGCGTCACCCGCGCCCGCGAGACGCTCCCGAGGTCGCCGCCGTCGTCGTCGCCCACGACATCGCCGACTTCGGCGAGCCCGACTTCAGCGAGCACGACCTGCTCGACGACTGGGAGCGGCCGCGGTTCGATCTCGAGCGCGACGCCTGGGTCGTCGTCGGTCCGACCGGTCGGCTCATCGGGTACGCGTTCGTGTGGCAGGTCGAGCCGGGTGCCCAGCTCGAGGCCGATGCGTTCGTCGCGCCCGAGTACGGGGGGCGAGGGCTCGGAGGTCAGCTCGTCGACCTGATCGAGGCCCGCTCGGTGGAGATCGCCTCGGGGTCGACTGCGCCCGCCGTGAAACTCGGGCTGTACGCGTCGCGTGCGAACACCGCGAAACGCGATCTCCTCGATCGGCGTGGCTACGCGCCGAGCCACACCCGCCTGCGGCTGAAGGTCGACCTGGCGCGGCGCGAGACCGAAGCCGAAGCGACGGCATCGCCCGACGTCGTCGTGCGCGAGTTCGATCCGCCGTCCGACGAAGACGCGGTGCGCGAGGTGATGGACCAAGCGTTCCTCGGTCGGGCGCGGTACTCGCGGCGACGCGTCGACGAGTGGCTCGACCTCCGCGTCCGCCATCCGGCGTTCGACCCCAAGCTCTGGCACGTCGCCACCGCGCCCGGCGACGCCGAGGCGGTCGTGGGGGCGATCCTCGTCTACGACGTCGGCGGAACCGGCTACGTGAGCAGTGTCGGGGTACGCGACGGTTGGCGGGGGCGCGGAGTGGGCCAGGCCCTGTTGGCCGAGGCGTTCGCCGCGCTGCGCGACCGGGGCCAGATGCGAGTCGTCGTCGAGGTCGACGCCGAAGACGCTTCCGGTGCCCGTCGACTCTACGAGCGGGTGGGGATGCGGGTCTCCGAGGAGCACGACTGGTTCGAGAAGCGGGTCCCACCACCGCCCTGATCGTCGAATCCGCTGCTCCGGCTCGACCGCTCACCGGTTCGGCTCCCGTGGCGCGTGGCCGCCGGCTCCGCTCCTTCTCTCTCCTGATGGTCGAATCCGCTGCTCCGGCTCCGCTCCTTCTCTTCCCTGATGGTCGAATCCGCTGCTCCGGCTCCGCTCCTTCTCTTGACCACGCTGTGTGGTTGGTGATCCCTGTGTTACTGGAGTGGCCACTGTTAATCTGACGTCGTGGCCACCCCCCGCAAGCGCAGCAGCTCGAAGCCCGGTCCCTCCGCGTCCCGGTCGGGATCTCCCGCCAAGGGACGGACCGCGACGAAGAAGCGGGCCCCTG
>JBBQMI010000482.1:0-1848 GCA_038328825.1 Acidimicrobiia bacterium
GACAAGCCTGATGAACCGTCTTGGAGATATTACCCAGCAGAAGGTTCCTGAAGCCAGGCTTATCTTTTGCAGTTCACAGTCCGACGGCCTGCGTGAGCTCGCCGACGCGGGTGTCGACATCGGCAACGGCGGATGGGGCCCGGGCCACGGCGCGACGCTGCGGTGGCGTCGGGCCCAGGCCGACGTCGCGAAGTCGGCCGAGGTCCTGCGCCGTGAGTCCGGTGTGCAGCCAAGCGAGTTCGCTCCTGGCCGGCGGTTCGACGCGTTCGACCAGATCTGGAGTCGCCGCCGGCACCAACGTCTGGTTGCGGCCAACGACGAGTTCGACCCCGACGCGCTCCCGGCGCAGCTCCGCGGCCGCCGGGTCTACGTCCTCGAAGGGCGCGGTCACGATCCCGCTGCGCTCGTCGCCGCGCTCGACCGGCTCGACCGGCGCCTCGACGAAGCCGGGCTCCGGCCCGCCCCCCTCGCCGAGCTCTCGTGAGCTCAGCGGGGAAGGCGTGAGCCGTCGTCTCACCCTCGCGGCTTCCACGGGCCTGGGGGTCGCAGTCGGTGCCGCAGTGATGCACGCGGCGCCTGCGCTCACCTCGATCTCGCCGTTGCGGCGTCACCTCCTGCCGCACCTCGCGGGTGTCGGTCTCCCGGGTCACGTCGCGATCACCTTCGACGACGGGCCCGATCCGTCGTCGACGCCCGCGTTCCTCGAGGTGCTCGACTCCGTCGGCTGGCGGGCGACGTTCTTCATGCTCGGCGAGATGGTGCGCAGCGCACCCGGTCTCGCGGCGGAGGTCACGGCCGCGGGCCACGAGGTCGCGGTGCACGGTGACTCGCACCGCAGCATGTTGTGGCGCACGCCGTGGTCGGTGGTCGACGACGTCGCGCGCGGTCGCGACGTCGTGGCCGACGCGACCGGGGTCGAGCCCCGGTTCTTCCGCCCGCCGTACGGCATGTTGTCGGGAAGTGCATTACGCGCCGCGGCCCGGTGTGACCTCGACACCGTGCTCTGGACGTCCTGGGGCCGCGACTGGCGCCCGGATGCGACTCCCGAGACGGTCACCCACGACGTCCTGCGCGGTCACGTCGACGGCGGCACCGTGCTCCTCCACGACTCCGACTGCACGTCGTCTCCCGGTTCGTGGAGCTCTGCGATCGGCGCGCTCCCGACCCTCGCCGACGAGTACGCCCGCCGCGGTCTCCGCGTCGGCACCCTCGCCGACCACTTCGCCGGCTGACCTACCGACCCGGCCAAACCCCAGGCGAACGTGCGTCAACGCGTGGGCTGAGAGCCCCGACATCGACGCATGTTCGGGGTCTGGTGGTTCGGTTCAGCTCTGGAGTGGGAGGACGGCGGCGGCGGTCTCGGCGAGCTCGGCCGACCAGTCGTCGGGGGCGCCGAAGGGGACCAGCACGAACTTGGAGAACCCGACCGCGAGGAACTCCTCGATGCGTTGCGGGAGCTTCGCGATCCCCTCGACCACGAGCTGCGACGGATCGGCATCGGGGTTCCGACTCTGCAGGAGCTCGAGCACGGTGTCGGGCACGGTGTCGCGCGCGTAGAAGATCATCGAGCCGTAGTGCTCGGGATCGATGGAGCGCTCGACAGCATCGGCGGTCTCGTCGATGACCAGGCGGCCCGCAGCGCAGTCACCCGGCGTCGCGAAGCTCGCGAGCCAGCCGTCGCCCAGGCGGCCGACGCGTCGGAGCTCGCTCGGCGCCTTCCCTCCGAGCCACACGTCGAGCGGCTGCTGCGTCGGCTTGGGCAGCACGCGGAGCCCCTCGTAGTGGAAGCGCGCACCGTCGTGGTCGACGGAGTCCTCCCTCCACATGCGTCGAACGAGGGGCAGTGCT
>JBBQMI010000483.1:0-1823 GCA_038328825.1 Acidimicrobiia bacterium
GGCAAGGGGATGGATGCGTGGGGCGCGCAGAACGCGAGCTTCGGCAACCTGTGGAAGGCCACCGCGGAGATCAACGAGAGCCTCTACCCGCACATCCAGTGGAGCCGCGACTACCGCACCGACTCCGGCGGGCCCGGGCAGTGGCGCGGCCTGTGCGGCAGCCACTACGAGAAGGAAGTGCGTGCCGACGCGAAGGTGTACACGTACGTCGTCGGCATGAAGTACCCGATGCCGGGGATCTGCGGCGGTGAACCGGGCGCACCGAACCGGATGGTCATCCGGTACGGCACCGACGACGAGTTCGTGGTGCAGCACACCGCCGACTGGGTGCCGATCTCCACCGGCGAACGCGTGATGTACGACTACGGCGGTGGCGGCGGGTGGGGCAACCCCCTCGACCGCGATCCGCAGGCCGTGCTCGACGACGTGCTCGACGAGTACGTGAGCCACGGCGCGGCCGAACGCGACTACGGCGTCGTGCTCACCGGAACGCTCGAGGACCTCACCCTCGCCGTCGACGAAGCCGCCACCGCCGACCTCCGTGACTCGCGCCGCTGATGCGATCGACCACCGCCCACCCCCACTCGCTCTGGCGCCGCAGAACCCTCGTTTCTGAGGGGTTCTCGGCGCCAAAGCGCGTCGGGGTGGTGGGCTGACATGGGGTACCGGGTCGGGGTCGATGTCGGGGGGACGTTCACCGACGTCATCTGCGTCACGCCCGAGGGCGAGGTGATCCTCGACAAGACGCCCACGACGCTCGACGACCAGTCGACCGGGGTGATGAACGGCCTCGCGCTGCTCGCGACCCGCTTCGACCGCCCGCTCGCCGACTTCTGCGGCGACCTCGACATCCTGGTGCACGGCACCACCACCGCCGACAACACGATGATCGAGATGAACGGCGCCGCGACCGGCCTCCTCGTGACCGACGGCCATCGCGACGAGATCGAGATGCGTCGGGTCCACAAGGAAGAGATCTGGGACCCGACCTACCCCGCTCCCCTCCCCATCGCCCGGCGTCGCGCGCGGATCCCGATCCCCGAGCGGATGGACTTCGAGGGCAACGTGCTCCTCGCGCTCGACGAAGACGCTGTGCGCAAGGGCGTGCGTCGTCTGAAGCAGCTCGAGGTGAAGTCGATCGCGGTGATGTTCCTGTTCTCGTTCGTGAACCCGGCGCACGAACGCCGCGCGGCCGAGATCATCCGCGAGGAGTACCCCGACGTCGAGCACGTCTCGCTCTCACACGAGGTCATGGCGCGCGGGCCCGAGTTCGAACGCACGTCGACGACGCTCGTGAATGCGTACGTCGCGCCCCGCATCGCCCGCTACGTCGGCCAGTTGCAAGACAAGCTGCGTGCCGCGGGTTACGGCGGCCCGCTGCTGATCATGCAGTCGACCGGCGGGGTCATGCCGCCCGAGTACGTGTCGCGCCGGGCGGTGTCGCTCCTCGCGTCCGGTCCGACCGGCGGTGTGATGGGCGCCGCGCTCGCCGCGAGCCGCGCCGGCGTCGGCGACTTCGTGGCCGTCGACATGGGCGGCACGAGCTTCGACCTCTGTCTCGTGCGCGACGGCCGTCCGGAGATCAAGACCGACTGGAACTGGCGCTACCGGTACTACATCGGCCTGCCGATGGTCGACGTCCAGAGCGTCGGCGCCGGTGGTGGCTCGATCGCACGCGTGCGCCAGGGTGCGCTGCTCGTCGGTCCCGAGTCGGCCGGTTCGAATCCGGGGCCGGTCTGCTACGGACGCGGCGGCGCCCGACCCACGGTCACCGATGCCGACGCGGTGCTGGGTTACCTCCCTGTCGACGGGTTCGCCGGCGG
>JBBQMI010000484.1:0-1800 GCA_038328825.1 Acidimicrobiia bacterium
AGACGCCGGCCGCAGTGAAGATCTTGCCGCGCCGCACCACGCGCTCCGGCGTCGGCTCGGCTCCGAAGCTCGCGAGATCGGCGAAGGCGCCCCAGTGCGTCGTCGCGTCGAGACCTTCGAGCAGGCCGGCCGCCCCGAGCAGCAGCGACCCCGTGCACACGGAAGTCGTCCACGTCGTCGTCGCGTCGACGGCCCGGATCCATTCGACGATCGGCTCGACCGGCGTCGCGAGCGAACGCGTGACCATCCCGCCGGGTACCACGATGACGTCGGGCGCGGGCACGTCGGCGAACGTGCGGTCGACGATGACGCGGAGGGCGCCGTTGTCGTCGACGATCTCTCCGGCACGTTCGGCGACGAAGAAGGTCTCGGCCCCGGGGAGGTGCTGGAGCACCTGGTACGGGCCGATCGCGTCGAGGCAGGTGAACTTGGGGTAGAGCGCGATGGCGATCTGCATGGTTGCTCCTCGTTTCCGGTCAGGTGTGGGCGAAGTGGCGGCGGTACGTGGTGGGGGTGGCATCGAGACGGCGACGGAACAAGCGGTGCAGCACCGCTTCGCCCGACAGGCCGATCGACGTGGCGATTGCGTCGACCGTGAGATCGGTCGTCGCGAGCAGATGGCGGGCCCGCTCGAGCCGCAGGTCCTCGACGTACCGGGCCGGCGTGGTCCCGCACTCGGCGGTGAAGCACCGGGCGAAGTGGCGGGGGCTGATGCCCACGCGGGCGGCGAGGGCACCGACGGTCAGATCGTCACCCGGGTGGTCGACCATCCACCGCTGCAGATCGGCCAGGTCGGAGCGTTGGGCGGGAGGCGTCCGCATCGACGCGGAGAACTGGCTCTGGCCTCCGGGGCGGCGCGTGAACATCACGAGCCACGACGCGATGTCGTGCGCCACCGGCGAGCCGAGATCGTCAGCGACGAGCGCCAGCGCGAGATCCATCCCCGCGGTCACACCCGCCGACGTCCAGAACCGGTCGTCGCGGACGAAGATCGGGTCGGGGTCGACGTCGATCAGCGGGTACTGGTCGGCGAACCAGTCGCTCGATGCCCAGTGCGTGGTCGCGCGCCGACCGTCGAGGAGCCCGGCTTCGGCGAGGAGGACGGCGCCGGTGCAGACCGACGTGACCCGCCGGGCCGTCGCGGCGCTCGCCCGGATCGCGGCGACGAGATCGGTGTCGCGCCGCGCGTCGACGACACCGAACCCGCCCACCACGAGGAGCGTGTCGATGCCGCCGGGCCGCTCGACCTCGTCGCGCAGTGCGCCGTCGCAGGCGAGCGAGAGACCGCTGTGGCTCCGGACCGGCCCACCGTCGGCCGAGGCGACGACGAGCTCGTAGGGCGCGGCCGACTCGGGCGGGGTCAGTCGGTTCGCCGAGTGGAAGATCTCGAGTGGGCCGACGAGGTCGAGTGACTGGATGTCGTCGAACACCACGAACACGATCCGCCTGGTGGCCACCCTCGCCGTCCGGCTGTCTGCCATGCCCGTGATGCTGACGGACCCCGCGGCTGGCCGCAATGACAAGTTCCTGATGATTCCGGCCAGATCCGACCCCTGACCTCGATGTCGGGTACCGGTAGCCTCGCCGCCGATGGCGGTTGCAGCGGAATCGACGGTCGCCGACCTCGTCCGAGCCCGCGCGGGCGACAGCGGCCTCGCGCTCACGTTCGAGGCCAGGAGCTGGAGCTGGACCGAGGTCGTCCGGGAGATGCAGCTGCGAGCCGAGCGGCTCCGGCGCCTCGTCCCGGTGGATCCTGCGCACATCGGTCCCCCCCACGTCGGCGTGCTGCTCGAGAACACC
>JBBQMI010000485.1:0-1799 GCA_038328825.1 Acidimicrobiia bacterium
CCCCCCGAGCCCTGAGCCCCCCGTTCTGATCAGGCGGGTGCAGGGTGCGCGAGGTGCTCGACGCCGGGGCGCCAGGTGTCGAGACCCGGTACCGCGAGGCCGGGGACCTTGGCGTCGTCGTCGGCACGGCGGAGCGCGAGCACGGCGTCGAGATCAGCGATGTCGGCGAACGCGGTCACTTCGGGCCCGTCCATCACGCCGCCTTGCTCGACGAGCGTCTCCAGGCTGCGGGCGCTGAGACGCGACCGGTACGAGGAATCGGTGGCCACGAGGTAGCGCTTCGCATCGGCGTGGAGCGCGACGAGGCGACCCACCCGGGCACCGAGCAGCGGCGCGACGAGCGCGCCGCCCCGACCCGCGTGGCTGTCCATGGCCGAGGGGGCGACGACGGTGCCGACGTCGTGCACGAGGCCGGCGACCTGCAGCTCGAGGTCGTCGGGCGCGCGAGCAGCGAGCAGTGCGGCGCACTCCAACCCGTGCGCGAGGAGATCGAGACGCTCCTCGTCGTCGCGCTCCGCACCGTCGCGGAGCAGGGCCCACAGCTCGTCGACGGTCACGCCGAACCCCTCATGTCGGGGGCGGGAGGTAGCGCGCCGACGCGATCTGTTCGCCGTCGAGCTCGAGGGCCCAGATCGAACCCTTCTCGCAGCTGGGCTCGTTGCCGAGGTCGACACCCGACCGTTCGAGCCGGGCCAGGAGCTCGGTGATCACGTCGCCGTGACTGCAGAGCACACCGCCCGTCGCCGCGCTCTCCCGCACCAGACTCAACGCGCCGTAGGGGCCGGCGCCCTCGGCGAGGCGCTCGTCGGCGACGATCTCGAGCGCGGTCGACGCCGCCAACGGTTCGACGGTCTCGCGACAGCGGACGAACGGGCTCGACGCGATGTCGGTGAACTTCGCCGAGGCCAGGAGCTCGACGAGGCCGTCGGCCTGACGCCGCCCCGGCTTCGACAGCGGCCGGCGCGAATCCTCACCGCTCCAGGCGCGTCGACTGCCCGCCTTCGCGTGACGCACCACCCAGACGGTCACCGACGGCCGGTCACGGGTACAGCGAGCGAACGAGCTCGCGGTCGTGTTCGTACGACAGCAGTCCGAGCGCGCGGTCGGGGCTGCACCACGCGAGCCGGTCGACCTCGGCGTTGGGTACGAACGGCTGCGCTGCTTCGGCTGCGTCCATGAGCCAGTACCGCACCAACTTCGGCCTCCCTCGGCGGTCCCGGTACTCCACCGGCGACAGCTCCCGACCGAGCGTGCAGCGTAGACCGGTCTCCTCCTCGACCTCACGCCGAGCCGCGGCCTCGAACGTCTCGCCCCGCTCGAGCTTGCCCTTCGGGAGCGACCAGTCGTCGTAGCGGGGGCGGTGCACCACCACGATCTCATCGGTGTCGAGTGCTGCGGCGCCAGGGCGGACGACGACGCCGCCGGCCGCGTGCACCGTGTCGGTCGTCGCGTCGGAGCCGTCGGGCGCTACCACCAGCGTCGCAGTTGCTTCCCACGGGCCGCCGCCCACGCGTCGGGCCAGGCGGCCCGCGCCGCGGCTTCGTCGACACGCTCGAGACCGGCGAGCTGGCCCGCCGCGAACGCTTCGACCGGCGTGGCGTTCGCCGCGGCATCCCGGAGCCACCCCTCGGCGACGATCGCGTCGTGGTGGTCGCCGAGCACCTCCTGGATCCCCGCGATCCGGCGCGCGAACCGACGTGCCGGCCTCCCGGCCACCGAGACGACGGCCTCGGCCGCATAGCGACACCGCTTGGCGCGGATCCGGATGTCGTGGAGCGCCGCGTCGGCCGGGTGGGCGT
>JBBQMI010000486.1:0-1795 GCA_038328825.1 Acidimicrobiia bacterium
TGCTGGTGAACGTGGAGATCAAGAACTCACCCCACGACGCCGACCACGACCCGACCTGTCGGGCGTCGGAGCTCGTGGTCGACCTGCTCGCACGACGCGGTGGATCCGACCGCGTGATCGTCTCGTCGTTCGACCTCGCGACCATCGATCGGGTGCGAGCCCTCGCGCCCGACGTTCCCACCGGGTTCCTGAGCTTCGCGCTCGACCCGTTCGACGTGCTCGAGCTGGCTCACAGTCGGGGGCATTCGGCGATCCATCCCGACGGTCCGACGCTGCGTCGCGTCGCCGTCGAGGTCGTCGGGCGCGCTCGCGGGTTCGGCATCGACGTGAACACCTGGACGGTGAACGACCCGGGGATGATCGTCGAGTTCGACACCGCGGGCATCTCGGCGCTCATCACGGACGTGCCCGACGTCGCGCTCAGGACGTTGGGTCGGGAACCGGGACCACCAGCGTGAGCGCGTCGGGCCGGTAGCGGACCTCCAGGCGCTCGGTGAGGCCGAGGTACTCGCCATCGGCCTGGTGGGGGAACGGACCGATCCCCGAGATCACGAGCGAGTCGAGGTTCTCGCGATGCACGGTCGACGGGTTGCGGCGCAGCAAGCGTCCCGACCCGAGCGCGGACCCGACGAGTGCGAGGAACGTGGGCGCGTGGCGGGTCCGGAACACGGTCAGTCCGAGCGCGGAGTCGAGGCCCGATTCGGGTGAGATCTGGATGCGACGAGCACCGAAGTACGTGTACGGGGTGGTCTTCGACACGACCGCGAAGATCCCGCCCTCGATCGGGTCCTCTCCGGGGACCTCGACGACGAAGCGGGCGGTGCCGTGGTCGTACTCGCGGAGCCACGTCGCGATCGCGGCGGTGGCGAAGAGGGGGTGCCCGACGTAGCGCTTGAGCTTGTGGCGCCGTTCGACCCGCTCGACGACGGCAGCGTCGAAGCCGACGCCGAGGTGGAAGAGGAAGCACCGCTCTCCGACCATGCCCAGGCCGACCCGTCGGGTCGAGCCGGCGTTCAGCGACTCGAGCAGCTGCGCGGTGGCGTCGACCGCGTCGCGTGCGACACCGATCGACCGGGCGTACACGTTCGTCGACCCGCCCGGCAGGGGTGCGAGGGCGGTGGTGGTGCCCACGAGGCCGTTCGCGGCCTCGTTCAGGGTGCCGTCACCGGCGAGCACGACGACGACGTCGACGCCGTTCGCGGCCGCGTCGGCCGCAAGCTTCGCCGCGTGGCCGCGGTCCGAAGTCTCGACGATCTCGGCGTCGTGGTCGGCCCGGAGCGCGGTTTCGATCACGGCGCGCTTCTGGCGGGTCACCGAAGACGCGATCGCGTTGACGATCAGGAGGACACGCATCGCCCCGAGGGTACCTTCCACCGGTGACGGAACTGGGTGCCCTGGTCGCCGAGATCACGGAGTGCCGAGCGTGTCCGCGCCTCGTCGCGTGGCGCGAGGAGGTCGCGCGCGACAAGCGGGCTTCGTTCCGCGACGACGACTACTGGGGTCGCCCGGTGCCGGGCTTCGGTGATCCCCGGGCTCGGCTCCTGGTCGCCGGGCTCGCGCCCGCGGCCCACGGCGCCAACCGGACCGGGCGCCTGTTCACCGGCGACCGGTCCGGCGACTGGCTGTTCCGGGCCCTGCACCGCGCCGGCTTCGCGAATCAACCGACGTCGGTGGCGCGTCACGACGGTCTGCGGCTCTCACGGGCGTGGATCACCGCGGCGGTGCGGTGCGCACCACCGGCCAACAAGCCGACCACCGAGGAGCGCGACCGTTGTCAGCCCTACCTCGAGCGGGA
>JBBQMI010000487.1:0-1779 GCA_038328825.1 Acidimicrobiia bacterium
CCGACCTGGAGCAGCAGCCGCTCGAGCCACGCGGTCGCGCCGACGGGCAGCACCAGTCGTTGTCCGCCACCGGCGAGCTCCTCCACGGAATCGACCGGCGTGCTCTCGGCGACCCACGCGGCGCCGGCCGGGAGCCGCACCGTGACCTTCGTGTCGGTGGGGGTGGCCGTGAACACGGCGGGCGGAGCATCGGTGTCGTCGAACGTCGGGACGAACGTGGCGTCGGTCTCACGGATCGCCCGGATCCGGTCGAGGCGGAACATGCGGTTCTCGTCGCGTTCGTGGCAGTGGGCGTCGGTGTACCACTGCCCCATCGCGAAGAACGGCGGTCCCGGGTCGATCGTGCGCGTCGTCACCTCGTCGCGACCGGCCGCGAAGTACTCGATCGCGATGCTCCGGCCACCGAGCGCTGCGGCGCGGACCTCGCCGAGGAACGTCGGCTCGCCGAAGTCGACGACGACGTCGACGCCTTCGAGTGCGTGCGCGAGCCGGTCGAGCGCGGTCGCGAGGGGTCCCGTCGCATCGGAGCCCGGGACCGCGAGCAGCGCTCGCCCCGCGGCGAGCAGCGCGAGACCCTCGGCCGGGCTGAGGCGCAACGGGCGGGTGAAGTAGTCGGCGAGGCGGATCTCGACCGTCTCGGCCTCGGGATCCACGTCGATGTAGTCGCCCGGTGAATACGGCGGGACACCGACCATCATGAGCAGCCAGAGGTCGGACTCGAGCTGCGGCACCGAGATCCCGAATCGCTGCGCGATCTCGGTCTTCGTCGACCCCGGGTGGGCGATGATCCACGGGACGAGCGCGAGCACCCGCGTGAGCTCGCCTTCGGCGCCCTGCCGCGGGCTCATCGGCCCGACCCGCCCGATGCGCCTGATGCGTCGGCCGCGACGATCGATTCCAGCCAGGCGACGACATCGGCGCGCACCTCGGGCGGATCCACGACCTCGGCGTGCTCCAGGTACTCCAGCACGAGCGAGCGGAGTCCGTCGACGTTGGTGACGGGGAGCGTGACGACGGCACCCCCGTCGGGTTCCCACTCCACGTCGGCCGCCCGGTGTGCTCGGGCGGCGAGGTCGGTGGCGCGACCCGAATCAACCCGCACGCGGACCGCCACGGGGGCTCCCCCACCCAGCTGCCAGGGCTCCTCCGCGAGCTCGGCCTCCGGCCGGAAGTCGGCGGGGACCTCGAAGGCGTGGTCGTCGCCGAGCTCCACCGCGCCGTCGATCCGGTCGGCGCGGAACACCCGCATCTGCTCGCGTTCGCGGTCGAAGCCCACCACGTACCACCAGCCGCGCTTCGACGTCAGCCCCCAGGGCTCGACGTGGCGACGCTCACCCTTGTACGTGAACCGCACCGGCGCCCGCCTTCGGGTCGCCTCGAAGACCGGCGCGAGCGCGGGGACGATGGGCAGCTCGGCGATGGTCTGGGCCCGGTCGCCCTCGCGGCCGCCGAGCTTCATGAGCGCACCGTGGCCGGCCTCGGCGTCGTCGTTGCCGAGTGAGATCGCGGTCACCGCGAGATGGAGCGCCGCGACCTCGTCGTTCGTGAGACCGAGGTCGGGCAGGTAGTAGTCGTCGGGGTCGACCCGGTATCGGTACACCTCGTTCACGCCGAACTGGTCGATCGGCACGCCCATCGCGCGCAACGACTTCTTGTCCCGTTCGAACGCTTTGCGCGCCGACTCGGTCGCGCCCTCGTACCCGAGGCTCCCCTCGCTGAGGATCTCCTCGGTCGTGAGCCCGTCGCGGCTCTCGAGCAGCGCCGCGAGCAGGTTGAGCA
>JBBQMI010000488.1:0-1768 GCA_038328825.1 Acidimicrobiia bacterium
AGGTCTGCGAGCACCTGCGGACCACCCGTTGGTGCGATTGTGCGCCCTATACGGTGGAGCATCGCACCAACGGGTTCCGGGGTGCACGCGAGGGGGATGGGATGGCTGATCTGGTGATCCGCAGCGGGACGGTGGTCGACGGCACGGGATCACCGCCGCGTCGGGCCGACGTGGCGGTCACCGATGGCCGCATCACCGCGGTCGGCGACGTCGGGCGTGGCGACCGGGAGATCGACGCCGACGGCCTGCTCGTCACCCCGGGCTTCGTCGACATCCACACCCACTTCGATGGTCAGGTCACCTGGGATCCGCTCGTCATGCCGTCGTCGCTCCACGGGGTGACGAGCATCGCGATGGGCAACTGCGGCGTCGGCTTCGCGCCGGCTCGGACCGACAGCCACGAGTGGCTCATCGGCCTGCTCGAAGGCGTCGAAGACATCCCCGGCACCGCGTTGGCCGAAGGCCTCACGTGGGACTGGGAGACGTTCCCGGAATACCTCGACGCGCTCGCCCGCAAGCCCCACACGCTCGACATGGGCGCCCACGTGCCCCACTCGGCGCTGCGGACCTACGTGATGGGCGAGCGTGGCGCCGACCACACCGTCGAACCGAGCGACGACGACCTCGACCAGATGAGCCGGCTCCTCGGCGAGGCGCTCGCAGCCGGCGCGCTCGGCTTCGCGACGTCGCGCACCGAGGTCCACCGCACGCGCGACGGCGCCAACATCCCGACGCTCTCCGCGGGTGAGCGCGAGCTGCTCGCGCTCGCCGAAGTGCTGCGCGACTCGGGCCGCGGCGTCACCCAGCTGATCTCCGACTGCTACCAGACGACCGACGACACGTTCGCGACCGCAGAGCTCGACGTGATCGAGGCGTTTGCCCGCACCTCGGGCCGACCGGTCTCGTTCACGGTGCAGCAGGCGTACCACTCCCCCGAACGGTGGCGGTTCGTGTTCGAGCGGGTCGGGCGGATGCGCGATGCCGGGCTCGACGTGAAGACCCAGGTCGCGCCCCGGCCCATCGGCGTGCTGCTCGGCCTCGACGTGACCGCGAACCCGTTCCTGTTCTGCGCGGCCTACGGCGAGGTCGCGATGCTCCCCGCAAGCGAACGCGTGGTCGTGCTGCGCGATCCCGAACGGCGGCGCCGGATCCTCGAGGAACACGCCCGCATGGCGGCGACCCTCCCCGAGGGCCTCCTGCGCACGCTCTCCACCCAGTGGGACGTGATGTTCCGGCTCACCGACCCGGTCGACTACGAGCTCGACGCCGACTGGTCGCTCGGAGCTGAGGCGGCGCGCACCGGCGTCGACCCCGCGGGTCTCGTGTACGACGCGCTGCTGGAAGACGACGGGACGCGCCTGCTCTACGTCCCTCTGTTCAACTTCGCCCACGGCAACTTCGACGACATCCACGAGATGATCTCCACACCGTTCGCGCTCTTCGGCCTCTCCGACGCGGGCGCCCACTGCGGTGCGATCTGCGACGCCAGCTTCACGACGTCGTCACTCGTCGTGTGGGGTCGCGACCGTAGGCGCGGGCCACGCATCCCGGTGGAGTGGCTCGTCCACTCGCA
Source organism: Acidimicrobiia bacterium (assembly GCA_038328825.1). Taxonomy (GTDB): domain Bacteria; phylum Actinomycetota; class Acidimicrobiia; order IMCC26256; family JANYLB01; genus JANYLB01. Next base: position 1,574 of record JBBQMI010000488.1, read on the forward strand.
GACCCAGCGCACCGCGACCCACGTCGGCTGGCTCGACCGCGGCGTCGTCGCTCCCGGCTACCTCGCCGACCTCAACGTCATCGACTTCGACGCGCTCGCCTGTCCGCCTCCGCACGTCGTGCGCGACCTCCCCGCTGGTGGGCGACGCCTCATGCAGGACGCACGGGGCTACCGCGCGACGGTGAAGTCGGGCGT
>JBBQMI010000489.1:0-1761 GCA_038328825.1 Acidimicrobiia bacterium
GGTGGCGGCGGCGACCGCCTGCTCGACCTCGGCGGGACCGGCGGACGGGACGCGCCCGACCTCGTGGTCGTCGTACGGGGAGCGGACGACGATGGTGTCGGAGGTGGTGACCCGCTCGGCACCGATGGGGAGAGCAACGACGTCGGTCATGCTCCCAAAGCTACGCCGCCGCCGGTGCCATGCTCTCGGCGCGCCCGAGCACGGCGGTCCAGGGACGCAGGGGGAGTAGAGGAGTCGCGTGGGTTCGGAACCGTTGTCGGACGACGAGTGGATCGGCTTCCACGATCTGCGCCTCCGTGGCGTGGTCGTGCTGACCGACGACGCCAGGGCGGCGGAGCTCGCCGCGGTGCTCGAAGGTGCCGGCTTCGCCACCCGCCGGGGCGTCAAGCTCGTCCCGACGCCGGCTGGACGTGAGGCCCACGCCGCGTGGGCGCGCCTCGAAGCGGGGAGCGAAGCGGCCGAGCTCACCGAGCGTGCCTACGCCACGTTCCTGCCTCTCAATCGGGAGCTGCTCCGGCTCTGCCACGACTGGCAGGTGCGCGGCGGTACCGCGAACACCCACGACGATCCCGCCTACGACTGGACCGTGATCGACCGGCTTGTCGAGCTCGACGAACGGATCGGGCCGGTGGCGCGACGGGTCGCGCGCGCGGTCCCACGGTTCGAGCCCTACCGCCCGGCGCTGCGCGACGCCCGGAAGCGGGTCGAGGCGGGGGAGCCCGACTGGTTCGCGTCGCCGCGCTGCGACTCGTACCACACGGTCTGGATGCGGCTGCACGAGGACCTGCTGTGCGCAACGGGCGCAGCCCGCGACAACGAGCCCCCGGTCGAGTAGCCGACGATCCTGCCGCGCGTTCACCGCACCCGGCTGTGCGAGCATGCAGGCGTATGCCGCGCGTGTCGCTCCTCGGTATCCCACTCGACAACCTGACCATGCCGGAAGCGGTGGCGGAGGTCGTCGAACGGACCCGGGAGCGTCGCCGGACCGTCGTCACGTTCGTGAACGCGCACTGTGCGAACGTCGCCTGGAAGGATCCGGCTTACCTCGCCACGCTCCGGTCGAGCGACCTCACGTTCGCCGACGGCAGCGGCATGCGCCTCGCCGGTCGCCTCCTCGGGCGGCAGCTGCGCGACAACGTGAACGGCACCGACATGTTCCCCGAGCTCGTGCGCGTCGCACCCGAGACCGGGATGAAGCTGTACCTCCTCGGCGCGCGGCCGGGAGTGACCGACGCGGTCGCCGAGTGGGTCCGCGCCACGAGCCCGGAGACCATCGTCGTCGGCACCGACCACGGCTACCACGGTCCCGACGAACAGGATGCCGTCGTCGCGCGCATCCGCGAGGCCCGGCCCGACATCCTCTTCGTGGCGATGGGGGTCCCGGCGCAGGAGGATTGGCTCGACGCGCACCTCGACGCGACGGGCGCGACCGTCGGCATCGGGGTCGGTGGGCTGTTCGACATGGTCTCGGGCCGGATCCCGCGGGCCCCGGTATGGATGCGCGATCTGGGCATCGAGTGGACCTGGCGCCTCGCGAAGGAACCCGGCCGGATGTGGCAGCGCTACCTCGTGGGCAACGTCGTGTTCGTCGCCCACGTCCTGCGCGAGCGCATCGGCGGCCTTCCTGCGCGGCTGCGCCCGTAGCGAGTGGCCGCCGACGTTCGGGGAATCCGGCCAGCAGGTGGCGTGCGAACCCCAAGCGTCGATGCGACCGTGGGTGCCCTCGGCAGGATTCGAACCTGCGCACACGGCTCAGGGGGT
>JBBQMI010000490.1:0-1743 GCA_038328825.1 Acidimicrobiia bacterium
GGCTCCCGGAGCAGTACCGGGCTGCCGGTCCCCGCATCGAGAGCAAGCGCTGGAGCGACTTCCGCCTCCGCAAGGGCGCCAAGTACGCGATGGAGGAAGACCCCGAGGGCCTCTGGGGTGACGCCTGGTACTACGAGGACAAGCTCATCTACGTCCACAAGCGGTTCGTGGCGATCCCGCAGTCGGCGACCACCGGCGAGGGCGAGCACATCGAGTTCGACCGGTCGCAGATGACGATGACCGCGATCACCTACGACGAGATGCGCCCGGGTTGCTACGAGCGCGACGCGCGCGTCGCCGACCTCGCGCTGAACTGGGTCGACGGCTCGTTGCCCTTCCCCACGTTCCCGCGCTTCTGCGGCCAGACGTTCCATGAGGGCGACGACAAGGACCTCGGCCTCGCGTGTGTCCGGGCGTACAACGACTGGATGGTCGAGGAATGGTGCGCACCGTCGGGCGGGGTGAACATCCCGCTGTGCCTCATCCCGTTGTGGGACGCCGAGCTCGCCGCTGCGGAGACGCTCCGCAACGCGCAACGCGGCGTGCGGGCGATCTGCTTCAGTGAGCTCCCGCACCATCTCAAGCTGCCGACGATCCACAGCGGCTACTGGGACCCGCTGTTCCAGGTGTGCAACGACTGGGGCGTGACGGTCTGCATGCACATCGGCTCGTCGTCGACGAACCCGATGGCGTCGCCCGATGCCCCTCCCGGGGCGGGCGCGATGATCGCGTTCAACAACTCGATGGCGTCGCTCGCCGACTGGCTGTTCTCCCGCAAGCTGATCGAGTTCCCGAAGTTGAAGATCGCGTACTCGGAGGGTCAGATCGGCTGGATCCCGTACGCACTCGAGCGAGCCGACACGATCTGGGAACAGCACGACAGCTGGCAGCACTCGAAACGGGTCCTCCCGGAGCCTCCGTCGACCTACTACTACGGCCGCGTCTACGGCTGCTTCACCGCCGACCACCACGGCCTGCATTCCCTCGCCGAGGTCGGTCCCGACAACGTCTGCTTCGAGACCGACTACCCCCACACCGACAGCACGTGGCCGCATTCGAAGCAGTACGCCGAGAAGATGCTCGCCGACTTCGACGACGAGGTGGCCTACAAGGTGTTGCGGGGCAACGCGATCAAGATGCTCGAGCTCGATCGCGTGTAAGGCCCGCGATGCGGTCGCTCACCGTGGGATCAGGTCGTTCTCGCGTAGGTAGCTCGTGATCTCGTCGGACAGCGAGCCCGAGAATCGGGTGGTCAGGTGCTGGCGGTCCCATTTCACGACCGTGCCTCCGATGACCGGATCGCAGATGGGAAGGAAGGGACAGACGAGCCGGTCGAAGTCGGCCGACCAGACTTGACCGCTCGCCCCGGCGAGCTTGCGCGTGAGGAGTTCGTAGGAGGTCGGATCGGAGTCGGCGACGTACCGACACTCCTCGAGGTATCGCGCGGTTTCGAGACACCGGAGAGGATCCGTGCCACTGGGCGCAGTCGGGTTCGGTTCGAGGACGACGACCGTGCGATCGCCGGTCGCCAGTTCTGCGAGTGAGCTCTCGACGGCATCTCGCACCGACGGGTCGAGTGGCTTCCGAGCTGAACCGCTCGGCGCATCGTCGGCGGGGTCGCGGTTCATCAAGAGAATGACGTCGGGATCCAGCGCGGGAATCACGCGGTCGTAGGCGTCTTCCTTCGCGGCTCGGCACTTGGCCCGGATCTCCTGCGAGTTGACGTAGATGCCACGTGGCCAT
>JBBQMI010000491.1:0-1733 GCA_038328825.1 Acidimicrobiia bacterium
CGGTGACCACGTGCACGGTCACGAGCGGTGCCTCACCGGTTCGTCGTGAGGATGTTCACGACCGACACACCCGAGCCGCGGCCGCCGACGTTGTGTTGCAGCGCGAAACCGTTGCGGGTCTCGACCTGGCGTTCGCCGGCCTCGCCCCGCAGCTGCCACCAGCACTCGGTGATCTGCGCCACTCCCGTCGCGCCGATCGGGTGGCCCTTGGCGAGCAGCCCACCCGACGTGTTGACCGGGATGCGCCCGGTCAACGACGTCTCGCCGTCGAGCGAGGCGACGCCGCCCTTGCCCTTCTCCACGAATCCGAGGTCTTCGATGTCGAGGATCTCGGTGATGGTGAAGCAGTCGTGGACCTCGGCGCAGTCGATGTCGGACGGCCCGATCCCTGCCATCGCGTACGCACGTTCGGCGGCGGCGACCGTGGCGGTGAGCGACGTGAAGGTCGACTTCTCGTGCAGGTACGGGTGGTCGGTGGCGATCCCGAAACCGGCGACGAACACCGGGTTGTCGGTGAACTCCGCGGCCCGCTCTGCGCTCACGAGCAGCACCGCGGCGGCGCCGTCGGTCTGGGGGCAGCAGTCGAGCAGGTGCAACGGCGTACACACCGGCGGCGACTTGATCACGTCGTCGATCGTGATCTCGTTGCGGAAGTGCGCGTACGGGTCGCGCGCGCCGTTGTAGTGGTTCTTGACCGCCACCGACGCGAGCATCTCGCGGGTGGTGCCGAACTCGTGCATGTGGCGGGTCGCGAACGGGGCGAACAACACCGGGGCGGTTTCGCCGCGGGTGAGGATCGGGTGACCGCCGGCCGCGCGGGAGAGGAGACCCTCCTCGGCCGACTTGTCGCGCATCTTCTCGACACCGATCACGAGCACGACGTCGTGCACGCCGCTCGCGACTGCCATCGCGCCGACCCGGAACGCATCGGAACCCGACGGACAGGCGTTCTCGATCCGCGTGCAGGGGATCCCGGCGAGGCCGATCGCGCTCGGCACGGTGTTGCCGGCGATCCCTTCCTGACCCCAGAGCGTGCCCCGCTGCGTCGCGACGAACGCGGCCTCGACCTGGCTCGGGTCGAAGCCCTTGTCGACCGCGCCGCACGCGCCCTGGAAGGCACCGGCAGCCATCTGCTCGTAGCTCTGCTCGAACAGCTCGCCGAAGTTGATCAGCGCGGCACCGACGACCGCGACCTTGTTCCACGCCATGGCGCTACAACTCCTCGGTCGTCGGGTCGCCCTCGGTCTCGCTCTCGGGCGGCTGGGGGACGCTGCGGGCCTTGAGGCCGTAGACCGGTATGCCGCGCTCGTGCGCGTACCGGCGCAGGACGAGCTCGACCTCCCCGTCGATCTCGAGGTCGGAGCCGTCGCCGACCACCTGCAACATGATGCGGGCACCATCGTCGAGGTCGATCACCGCGATGCCGAGCGGCGCGACGAACGGAGCCGGCATGGTCCGGTTCACCACGAAGGTGTGGACGATGCCGCGACGCGAGAGCGGCACGATGTCGAACTTGGCTCCGCCGCACGACAGGCACATGGGGTGGATCGACGGCGGCGTGTTCAACGTGCCGCACTCGGTGCAGCGACCGGCCAGCAGGTTGAGCATCTCGTTCGCGCCCCGCACGAACATCGCGCTCCCGGGCGGCACCCCCATCGGAACGCTCTCGCCGACGGGTACGAGCTCCGTGCGGGCACGCAGCACCTCGGCGTAGGTGGTCTCGGTGCCTTGGG
>JBBQMI010000492.1:0-1731 GCA_038328825.1 Acidimicrobiia bacterium
GGACTTTCTCGACATCGAGGCCGAGCTCGCGTTCGTCGACAAGAGCCGGCCGAAGGGCACGCACAACATCGCGGTCGCGAACGACGTCGTCGGTGTGATCGAGGATCGGCACTGCGTGCTCGTCGACGACATGATCGACACCGCGGGTTCGATCACCGCCGGTGCCGAGCTGCTGATGGACCGCGGCGCGGCGTCGGTGATCATTGCCGCCACCCACGGCCTCCTCTCCGGTCCGGCCGTCGACCGGTTGAAGAACGCGCGGGTGCGCGAGGTCGTCGTCACCAACACACTCCCGATCTCCGACGAGAAGCGGTTCGACAGCCTCACCGTGCTGTCGATCGCACCGATCGTCGCCGAGGTCCTCGGCGCGGTGTTCGGCGACAAGTCGGTCAGCGAGCTCTTCCGCGGCGACAACCTCTGAACCGGTGACCGAGCAACCGACCACGAAGCCGGGCCGCCGGTGGAGCGCACTGCGTCGGTTCTACGAAACCGCCGACGACGGCGACGCAGGGGAGTTCCCCCGGTACGAGCTCCAACTCGAGCAACTCCGTGGGCTCGCCGGTCAGCTCCCGCCGTCGCCGCGGTTCCTCGACCTCGGATGCGCGTCCGGGACGTGGTCGGCGAGGGTCGCGGCGACGCTCGGTGCATCGTCGGTCGTCGGCGTCGACCTGTCGACCAAGGCCCTGCGCGCCGCGTCGCAGCGCGGCATCCACGCGGTGTTCGCGTCCGTCGACGGCGGCGTGCTCCCCTTCCGCACCGACTCCCTCGACGTCGTGATGCTCGACGAGGTGATCGAGCACGTCGTCGACACCGACGGCATCATCGAGGAGATCCACCGCGTGCTCCACCCCGACGGCGTCCTCGTGCTCTCCACGCCGAACCTCGCGGCGTGGTTCAACCGGCTCGGCCTGCTTGCGGGCCTCCAGCCCGCATTCACCGAGGTCGCCTACTCGGGGGTCTACGGGCGACCCGGCGACGAGGTCGTCGGTCACCTCCGCCTCTTCACCTGGCGGGCTCTTCGGGAGTTCCTCGCCGCCCACGACTTCGCCATCGTGTCGGTGCAGGGGGCGCCGTTCCACGGACTTCCCCGCATCGCGCACGGCCTCGACCGCCTCGCGACCCGGTCGCCGTCGATCGCGGCCGACCTGCTGGTCGTCGTCCGACCGGAGGCCCCGCGTTCGCCCTGAGGCACCCCGCGTGGCACAATCGTTCGTTCCCTTTCTCACCCTGAGGACGTTCTCGCACCATGGCCGACGTATTGCTCACCGCCGAAACGCGCCCGGAGCGCGGTTCCCGCCCCGCCGGGCGACTCCGCCGCACCGGCAAGGTCCCCGCCGTGGTCTACGGCCTCGACACCGACCCGATCTCGGTCACGGTGCCGGCCCGCGAGCTCGCGCATCTCCTCGCCGGCGAGGGTGGTGCGAACACCCTGATCCGCCTCCAGGTCGACGGCGACGAGCAGCTCACCCTCGCCCGTCAGATCCAGCGCCACCCGACGCGCGGTGATCTCGTCCACGTCGACTTCGTGCGCATCCGCCGCGACATCGCGGTGCAGGCCGAGGTCCCGCTCCACCTCGTCGGCGAGGCGCCCGGAAGTCGCGACGGCGGTCTGGTCGAGCAGCTCATCTTCAGTCTCTCCATCGAGGCGAAGCCGGCCGACATCCCGAACGTGGTCGAGGTCGACATCTCCGCGCTCGAGATCGGTGACCAGATCCGCATCGCGGAGGTCCA
>JBBQMI010000493.1:0-1721 GCA_038328825.1 Acidimicrobiia bacterium
TAAGGCCTCGATGCTCGGGTACCGTTCCGGGATCGCAGATCTGGAGCTCGTCCGTCGGCTCGCCACCGCCGAGAGCGGCCTCGCCATCGTGGCGACGACCCGCGCCGATGCGACGATCCAGACGTCGCTGGTGAACGCCGGCGTGACCGTCGACCCGGTCACGGGTCGGGACGCGGTCGCCTTCGTCGCCCGCGGCGGGGCGGCGAAGGTCGCGCACCTGCGCCGTCGGCCCTCCGCGAACGTCACGTTCCGCGTCGGCTGGGAGTGGGTCGCCGTCGAAGGCGCGACCACCGTGATCGGCCCCGACGACCCGGCGACCGACGTCGATCCCGACGCACTCCGCCGACTCCTGCGCGACGTGTTCACCGCGGCGGGCGGCACCCACGACGACTGGGACGAGTACGACCGCGTCATGGCCGAAGACCGACGCGCGGCCGTCTTCGTCGCCGTCGACCGCATCAGCGGCAACGCTTGATCCGCCGCCCCGACGAGGTCCCTCTCACCGGAGGCACGCCTCCGTAGGCTGCGCGGGATGACGTACACGGACGCGATGGACGGGATCGCCAAGGCCGTCGAGATCGTCGGTGTCGGGATCATCGTCTTGGGCGGTGTGATCGCACTCGTACGCGCGGCAATCGACCTGCGACGCGATCACGACGTGACCGCCAGCTACCGCCGGCTGCGCAGCTTCCTCGGTCGCAGCATCCTGCTCGGCCTCGAGGTGCTCGTCGCCGCCGACCTGATCCGCACCGTCGCAGTGGACCCGTCGCTCGAGAACGTCGCGGTGCTGGGTCTCATCGTGCTGATCCGCACGTTCCTCAGCTTCTCGCTCGACGTCGAGATCGAGGGCCGACTCCCGTGGCACCGGGATCCCGCCGCCTGACCCCGCCGTTCACGAACGCCGCTGCTGACCGCGAGCACGGAGTGCTAGCGTATATGTATGGCGTCGATACGCACCACCTTCACGCTCGACGACGATCTCGCCGAACGCGCCCGCAGCCTCGGGATCAACGTCTCCGCTGCCGCGCGTGACGGGGTCGCGGCCGCGGTGGGTGCAGCCTTGGCGCAGTCTGACCGGGCCGCGTACGAACGGCATCCGGAGCGGGCCGACCCGTTCTGGATCGAAGCCGCGGCCTGGAGCACGGAATGACGCGAGGCGAGGTCTGGCTCGCGCAGGTCGGGCGGAAGCGACGGCCGGTCGTGGTGCTGACCAGGTCCGAGGTCCTCGACGTCCGCGACCTCGTCACCGTCGCCGAGGTGACGACGTCGATGCGCGGCCACGCCGCCGAGGTCGCGATCGACCACCGCACGGTCGGGCTCGACGAGCCTTCGGTGATCAACTGCGACGGCCTGCACACCGTGCCGCAGTCGATGCTGACGGCTCGAGTCGGGGACATCGGCGACACCACGATGCGCGCCGTCTGCTCCGCGGTGGGCCACGCGCTCGGCTGCTGACCGCTCGTCGCGTCGCACTGATCAGACAGGTGTCTCCGCGGCCGCGAGGAAGCGCGGCACCAGGGAGTTCCATCCGCCGGTGTTGGCTTCTCGCCACGTGCCGGCCTCGGCGCCCAGGCGGTCCCAGCCGGAGTGCACGATGTCGAGGCGGGTGCGTCCGTCGCCGGTGTCGGCGAACGTGAGCTCCACGTCGGTGGCCGCGTCGCGGTCGCGACCGATGTGCCACAGGTAGGCGAGGCGCGCCGGTGGGCTCCAGAGCGTGATCT
>JBBQMI010000494.1:0-1712 GCA_038328825.1 Acidimicrobiia bacterium
CCCCCCCCGGGCGCCTTTCTGGGCCCAACGCCCCCTACGTTGGGTGGCCCCGGCGGCGCCGGCGGGCGGGCCCCCCCCGGGCCTCCCCTCACCCCGAGGTCTCCCGTGGTCAAGCTCACCCGCATCCTGGCGTTCGTCGTCGCACTCGTGTTCGCCGCGAGCTGTGCGAGCAGCGGAGGCCGCGCGTCGTCGACGAACCAGCTCGTGTCGATCGGTGCCGGTCTCAGCGGACCGAACGGACTGACCGCCACGGTCTACGCCAGTGGCCTCGAGCACGCGTCGACGTTCGCGTTCGACGCGCAGGACCAGCTTTGGGTCGCGACCGCCGCGTACGAAGACGAGGGTGACGACGGCGTGTACCTCGTGTCCGCGTCGGGTGCGACGCCGCTGAAGGTGATCGCAGACGTCCACACGCCGCTGGGGCTGCTCTGGTACGGAGGCGAGCTCTACGTGTCGTCGAAGGACCGCGTCGACGCCTACTCGGGCTTCGACGGCACCCGGTTCACGACGTCGCGCACGGTCATCACGTTCCCGGAGGGGACGGGCGAAGACAATGGCCTCGCGGTGTCGCTCGAGGGTCGCATCGTGCTCGGCATCTCCGCGCCCTGCGACGCGTGCACGCCTACCTCGGACCTCTCGGCGACGATCGTGTCGTTCCTGGCCGACGGTACCGACCTCCGGGTCTACGCGAGCGGAATCCGAGCAGCCGTCGGGCTCGCCTACTACCCCGGGACCGACGACCTGTTCGCCACGATGAACCAGCGCGACGACCTCGCGGCGAAAGCTCCCGGCGACTGGCTCAGCGCCGTCTCGGAGGGTGAGGAATGGGGCTTTCCCGACTGCTACGGACAGGGGGGAAGCGCGTGCACCGACGTTCCCGAACCGACCGCGGTGCTCGACCGGCACGCGGCGGTCAGCGGCTTGGCCATCGTCACAGGTGGTCTCGGCACGACCGTCGGCACGTCGGCCGTCGTCGCCGAGTGGGCGAAGGGCAAGGTCGAACGGGTCGTGCTCGAACGCGACGGCGGCAACTACGCCGGAGCGGTGGAACCGTTCCTCACCGGCTTCACGAGCCCCGAACCGGTGGCGTCGGCGCCCGACGGCTCCGTCTTCGTGGGCGACTGGACGACCGGGAAGGTCTACCGGATCTCGGCGTCGTGACGTGCCACGTCGCGACGCGGTGAGGCGGAGCCGGCGGACTCGCGCCGGTGTCAGCGCACGAGACGGAAGAAGGCGCGCACCTCGTCGACGAACAGTTCGGGCTGTTCGAACGCGGCGAAGTGGCCGCCGCGGTCGAGCTCGTTCCAGTGGCGGATGTCGGAGAACCGGGTCTCGGCCCAGCGGCGAGACGGTCGCGAGATCTCCTTCGGGAACGTCGAGACGCCGACGGGGACGGACACGGGCTCGAGCTTCGTGTCGAAGTCGGTGAAGCTCTCCCAGTACAAGCGAGCAGACGACGCGCCGGTGTCGGTGAGCCAGTAGAGCATCACGTTGTCGAGCAGCTCGTCGCGCGTGAGCACGTTCTCGGGGTGACCGTCGCAGTCGGTCCACGCCCAGAACTTCTCCACGATCCATGCCGCCTGCGCGGCTGGAGAGTCGGCGAGCCCGTAGCCGAGCGTCTGCGGCCGCGTCGCCTGCTGCTTGGAGTAGCCCGCGCCCGTCGCGCGATGCTCGGCGAACCGGTCGAGTGCCGCGCGCTCCTGCGGCGTCGG
>JBBQMI010000495.1:0-1693 GCA_038328825.1 Acidimicrobiia bacterium
ACCGAGCCCGTGCAGCTCGTCGTCTCGGGCGGCCCCGATGGCTAGGTCCGTCTCGGTGCGGCCGGAGACGAGCCCGAGCTCGTCCTCACCACCACCGCGCCCGACGCCCGCGCCCTGCTCGACGGCACCCTCGACCCGAACGTCGCCTTCATGCAGGGCCGCCTCAAGACCGCCGGCGACAACGCCCTCCTCCTCCGCCTCCTCCCCGGGACCCGGTCCGAGGCCTTCGCCGAGCGCCGCCAGAAGATCCAGTCCCTCACCGACTGACCCGGCACCAGTCACTTCGTTTGTAGCAAGAGGAGCGGATACCGCTCCGAACGCTACGAGCGGCGGGGCTCGGTGGGTCAGGGGGCGCGTTTGGCGTTCTGGTAGACGCGGCTGACCGTGGCGCCCGCCTTGGCGTAGAAGCGGGCAGGGCCGATCCAGGAGATCTGGGCGGTGGGCGTGCCTTCGCGGGTACCGACGTCTTCGGCGACGGCGGCGAGCAGCGCATTGCCGACACCGCGCGACTGGCGCTCGGGATCGGTCGCCATGGGGCCGATGAGGCCGTGACGGTTCACCGAGTGTGCGGCGAATCCGATCGTCACACCGTCGGCGTCGCGCGCCGAGAACACGGTGCCGCGTTCGATGCCGCGGCTCACTTCGTCTTCCCACCGCGCGTAGGCGCGGCGGCAGAGGTCGATCGCTCCGTCGCCGTGCTCGCGCGCCACGGTCACGCCCGCGGGGGTCTCGGCCCGGAACGTCGTCGGAATCGCCATGTCGAACGCGACGCCGCTCGGCTCGAACCCGGCCGCCTCGAACAGGCAGATCGCACCGGTGAACGCGAAGTCGACCCCCGGCCACAGGTAGCGCGGGATGGCGGTGCCGAGGTGCACCTCGTGCGCGCCCCGTTCGCGGGCCCACGCGAGCGCATCGTCGACGAGGGCGCGTCCCTGCCCTCGCCGTTGCCGATCGGGGTCGACGGCCGCGACGATGATCCACGCGGCCGAGTAGCCACCCCAGTCCTCGAACTTCACGACCGTCGCGCCGCGTGCGTCGCCGAGCACCTCGTAGGCGGGACCGAAGCACGAGGCCTCGACCTCGTTGAGGGTGAGCCCCTCGCTCGGGAGCGCCCGGGTCAGGAGCGCGTGCAGCTGCGAGGGGTCGACGCTCACGCGCCGGCCCGTTGCAGGTCGCGCAGCTCGCGGAAGCCGATCAGGATCGCGCCGGTCCGGTCGACCAGATCGGCGAACGACGGATCCTGGCAGAGCGCGGCGTGGTCCTCGACCCGTCCGGCCCAGTCGGGGTGCGACGCGCGGAGCTCGTCGGTGTCGACCGCCGGGTGGAAGTAGATCTCGGTGAGGCCGGGCCGGAGGTCGAACAGGGCGCGCTCGACGTCGCGTCGTGACCCGACGCCCGTCGTGTAGACGAAGTGGTCGGGGAAGACGACGCCCTCGGCCGCGGCGAGCTCGCGGTACGGGAAGCCGACGCGCCGTTGCCCGCTCGCGCCGGCCATGCGCAGCGGCAGACCGAAGTCGACCGCGAGCTCGAGGTACACGTCGAAGAAGTCGGCGCGCAGCTGGAGCGTGCCCATGTGGCTGTCGAGATGACTCACGTCGAAGCCCCAGAGGATCGCCCGCTCGACCTGCGCGCGGCACTCACGACGGACCTCCTCGAGGTCGGCGTGGTCCCACGTGTCGGGGACGGTGCGCGG
>JBBQMI010000496.1:0-1683 GCA_038328825.1 Acidimicrobiia bacterium
CGTGACGTCGGATCCCACCTCCTCGACGGTCCCCGCGGCCTCGTGGCCGAGCACCACCGGCAGCGGGCTCGGAAACGAACCGTCGACGATCGAGAGGTCGGAGTGACACACACCGCACGCGGCGATCCGTACGAGCACCTCGCCCGCCCGCGGTCCGCGTATGTCGACGTCGCCCACCTCGATCGGCGTGTCGATCTCCTCCAACACCGCTGCGCGCATCGCTGCTCCTGCTCCTCGCCGACGCCGGATGGTAGGTCGTACCATCGGTTGATGGACGTGGACCTGCTGGACGGGGACTTCTACACCGATCCGTACGCCACCTACGCGTGGTTGCGGGAGAACCAACCGATCTACTGGGACGCCACCAACGAGCTGTGGGGCGTCTCGCGCTACGACGACGTCGAGTTCATCGAGAACCACTCCGGCCTGTTCATCAGCTCCGATCAGAACAAGGGCGGGTACCGACCGAACATCCCGGCCGATCCCTCGATGATCGGTCTCGACGACCCGCAGCACCGGGCCCGTCGCAACCTCGTCGCCCGCCGCTTCACCCCGAGGGCGGTCGGCGGCTGGGAGTCCGACGTCCGGGCCACCGTCGCCCGGCTGTTCGACGGTGTCGAGGCGAACGGTGGTCGGGCGGAGGTCATCGCCGACCTCGCGGCACCGCTTCCCGCAGAGATGATCGGCAAGCTGATCGGCTTCGGGCCCGAGGCCACGCCCGATCTCCTGAGCTGGTCGGAGCGCACGATCGCGCTCGGGGGCGGACCCCGCTACTTCTCCGACGACGGCATGATCGCGGCGATGGAGTTCGCCGAGGCGTCGGCCGATCTCCACGCCGAGAAGGTCCGCTGCCCCGCCGACGACGTGATGAGCGTGTGGACGGGCGCCGAGGTCGGCGGCTGCCCGATGGGCGTCGACCACGTGATCGCCGACTCGTTGCTCCTGCTCGACGGTGGCGCAGAGACGACCCGCACCGTGATCGCGCGCGGCATCCTCGGCTTCATCCGGTCGCACGAGCAGTGGGACCTCCTGCGCGCCGGCGCCGACCTCGAGATCGCGACCGAAGAGCTGATCCGGTGGGTGACGCCGATCCACAACATGTGCCGCGTCGCGACCGAGCACGTGGAGCTCGGCGGCGAAAAGGTTCGCGCCGGCGACCAGGTCGTGCTGATGTACGGGTCGGCCAACCGCGACCCCGAGCACTTCACTGATCCCGAGCGACTCGACATCACGCGGTACCCGAACCGCCATCTCGCGTTCGGCTTCGGCACCCACTTCTGCCTCGGCGCGTCGCTCGCCCGGCTCGAGATCCGTCTCTTCCTGGAGGAGCTCGTACGGCGCGTGCGCGGGATGCGCCTGGTTCCCGACACCGTGATCGAGGAGATGCCCAACCCGTTCGTGTACGGAATCAAGTCCGCCCACGTGCAGTTCGACTTCGGGTGACCGGAGCGTTCCCTCAGGCCTTCCAGTGGCTGCGGAGGTCTTCCAGCCACGGCGGGTAGTCGAGCTCGACGTCGGGGAGCGGTTCGGCGCCGTGCTCGGCGAGCAGCGCGGCGAACGCGTCGGGGTCGTCGCCCCACGAGCGCGGGTCGCCCATCATGACCTCGTACATCACCGTGCCGTTGGGGCCGGCCACGAACGGGCCGAACGCCGCGCCGATGGGCAGCTCGATGTGCGTACCGG
>JBBQMI010000497.1:0-1626 GCA_038328825.1 Acidimicrobiia bacterium
ACATCGAGTGGACGGGGAGCGTGGCCGACGCAGCGGTGCGCAGCGAGCGACTCGTCGAACTGTCGCAGCGGGCCCGTGATCTCGTCGGCGGGATGCCGCTCGGAGCGATCGTGCTCGAGCCGGTGCTGCTCGAGGTCGTGAATCCCGAGTACTGGCCCGCGTTCCCGTGGCGCAAGATCCGAGACGACTACGACGCGTGGTTGCCAATGACGTACTGGACCAACCGCAACACCAAGAGCGGGTACCGCGAGGGCTTCCGGTACACCGACGAGAACATCCGTCGGTTGCGGGCGAACCTGGGTCGACCTGCGGCGGTGGTCCACCCGGTGGGCGGCATTGCCGACGCCGTCAGCGCATCCGACGTCGCCGGGTTCGTCCGGGCGGCCCGCCGCCAACGTGCCGTCGGGTGGTCGGTGTACGACTACGCGACGACGACCAGCGGCCTCTGGCCCCGGTTGCGCGGCAACCGGTAGGGGATCTCGCGCGTGCCCCGTCGCCATCTCGCAGTCGCGTTGCTCGTGCCCGGGCGCGCCGCGACCGAGATCGACGCGCTGCGCCGCGCCACCGGCGATCCCGACCTGGCGCGGATACCGTCGCACATCACGCTCGTGCCGCCGGTGAACGTGCGCGAGGTCGATCTCGCGGGCGTCCTCGCCACGCTGCGCGACGCTGCGGCCGACGTCGCGCCGCTCACGCTCGCGCTCGGTCCGACCGCGACGTTCCTCCCGACGAGTCCGACGCTGTACCTCGAGGTCGACGGCGTGCTCGCTGAGCTCGACGGGTTGCGTCGCGCCCTGCTCGTCGGCCCGTTCGACCGGCCGTCGCCCCATGGGTTCGTACCCCACGTGACGCTGCGGAACCCTGCGGCACCCGCGGTGCTGGAACGTGCGCGCGACACACTCGCGTCGTACCGCGCCACCGTCACGTTCGATCGGGTCTCGCTCCTCGAAGAGACCGAACGGGTCTGGCGACCGATCGCCGACTCGGTGTTCGGCGCGTCGCGGCGAGCGATCGGTCGGGGCTCGCTCCCACTCGAGCTGGTGGAGTCGGCCCGGCTCGATCCCGAGGCTGCCGCGTTCGCGACGCGCGAGTGGCACGTGCACGACGTCGAGGCCTACGGCCCCGAGACCCGCTGGGAGCGCGACCCGTTCGCGTTCGGTGCCCGACGAGACGATCGGGTCGTCGGCGTCGCCACCGGCTGGACCGGCCTGGGGGTCGCCTTCCTGTCGGAGCTCCTCGTCGCCGCCGAGGCCCGCGGTCAGGGCGTCGGTTCGCACCTGCTCGCTGCGGTCGAGGACCTCGCGCGCCGACGGGAGTGTCGGACGCTCGCCCTGCGAACCGAAGCCGGGTCGCGGGCCCAGCGGTTCTACGCCGCCCGCGGATGGCGGATCGACGCCACGTTCCCTGCGTGGCTGGCCGAACGCGACTTCGTGCAGCTCCGCCGCGAGCTCTGACGCGGCAGTAGGCCGATCGGCCTATGCCGTACGGCTCATTTCGGGCGTACCTTCGCGCGATGTTGCCTGATTGGCTCGACTACGACCGGCTCCAGGCACTGCTCGCCGGCCTCACCGTGCTCTCCGTCGTCCTGGCACTGATCTGCCTGACCCTGTACCGACGCACCGGCAT
>JBBQMI010000498.1:0-1599 GCA_038328825.1 Acidimicrobiia bacterium
CGAGGTCGACCAGGCCAGCCGGTGGTCAGCCGGCGAAGTCCTCCACCATGCGGTGGGCTTCCTCGTCGCGGTACTGCACGGGCGGCGACTTCATGAAGTACGCCGACGGGCCGAGCAGCGGACCACCGATGCCGCGTTCGAGAGCGAGCTTGGCGCAGCGCACCGCGTCGATGATCACGCCCGCGGAGTTCGGGGAGTCCCAGACCTCGAGCTTGAGCTCGACGTTGAGCGGCACGTCACCGAAGTTGCGACCCTCGAGCCGGATGTAGGCCCACTTGCGGTCGTCGAGCCACGGCACGTGGTCCGATGGGCCGATGTGCACGTCTTCGGCTTCGATGCCGTGCTCGATCTGGCTCGTGACCGACTGGGTCTTCGAGATCTTCTTCGACTCGAGCCGCTCACGCTCGAGCATGTTCTTGAAGTCCATGTTGCCGCCGACGTTGAGCTGGTACGTGCGGTCGAGCACGAGCCCTCGGTCCTCGAACAGCCGGGCGAGGAGGCGGTGGACGATCGTGGCCCCGACCTGGCTCTTGATGTCGTCGCCGATGATCGGCACACCGGCATCGGTGAACTTCTGGGCCCACACGGGGTCGCTCGCGATGAACACCGGGATCGCGTTGACGAACGCCACGCCCGCGTCGATCGCGCACTGGGCGTAGTGCTTCTGCGCAACTTCGGATCCGACCGGGAGGTAGCTCACGAGCACATCGGCACCGGAGTCGCGCAGCACCCGCGTGACGTCGACCGGTTCCGCCGGACTCTCCTCGATCGTCTCGCGGTAGTACTTGCCGAGGCCGTCGAAGGTCGGACCGCGCTGCACGAGCACACCGAGCTCGCTCACCGGTGCGAACCGGATCGTGTTGTTCTGCCCCGAGAAGATGGCCTTCCCCACGTCGAGGCCGACCTTGGCCGCGTCGACGTCGAACGCGGCGACGAACTCGACGTCGCGCACGTGGTAGCCGCCGAGCTCGACGTGCATGAGACCCGGGACCGAGTCGCTCGCGTCGGCGTCGCGGTAGTACTCGATGCCCTGGATCAGGCTGCTGGCGCAGTTCCCCACGCCGGCGATCGCGACGCGGACCTTGTGGTCGCTGGCCTTCTTCTCCTGCGAACCGCTCATGCGGTGGCTCCTTCTTCGTGTGCGGCCGACTTCTCGGCTGCGGTGAGTTCGGCGACCCACTCGAGGTCGTGTTCGATGGAACGGGTGCGGTGCTCCACGAGGGAGCGGGTGTAGCGATCGAGTCCGTCGGGCGTGCGCCCGCGACGGGCCTTGTCGAGACGGACCGACAGCTCGGCGCGACGCCGCTCGAGCAGGACGAGTCGGTTGCCGACGCTCAGGTGGCGGAAGAACGACAGTCGGAGGGCGAACCCGCGCTCGTCGTCGCCGGTGTCCTCGGTGACGAGCTGCTCGAACAGCGCGGCGCCCGTGGTGGTGATCCGATAGGCCTTGCGCGTGCGCCGACCGGGCGTGGCGAGGCCCCGCAGGCGGTTGCGGGCGACCGCGAGGTCGCCGGTGAGCGAGCCGGTGCTCGGGACAGCGGCGCCAGCCGCGACCGGCGCGGCGAGTGGGTCTGCCTCTTCGATGGCGCCCGACTTCTC
>JBBQMI010000499.1:0-1597 GCA_038328825.1 Acidimicrobiia bacterium
CTCCGTCTCCGTCTCCGTCTCCGTCTCCGTCTCCGTCTCCGTCTCCGTCTCCGTCTCCGTCTCCAGGCCCGGCAGTGGTCTCGGCGTCGAGCAGCGCCACCACCGCTTCGGCCTGGTCCTGCGCCGGGAAGGCCGAGCGGATGAAGTAGTCCTGGATGTCTCGGTCCTCGTAGCCCGAGAGCAGGATCCCGTGGGCGTGGTCGAGCGCGCGCCCGGCCCGGCCGACCTGCTGGTAGTAGGCGATCGGCGAACCCGGCGACTGGTAGTGGATCACGAACGCGAGGTCGGGTTTGTCGTAGCCCATGCCGAGCGCCGACGTCGCGACGAGTACGTCGAGATCGTTCGCGAGCAGACGGTCCTCGAGCGCGCGGCGCAGCTCGGAGTCGGTCTGGCCGCTGTACGCGGCCGCGTCGATGCCCTGTTCGCGCAGCCAGCCCGCGACGCGGTCGGTGTCGGCGACCGTCATGCAGTACACGATGCCGGTACCGGGCAGGTCGGGGATCACGGTCGCGAGCCACGCGAGCCGTTCGGGTTGGCTCGGGATGCGCCGGGTGTCGAGTGCCAGGCTCGGCCGCGCCAACGGACCGCGGATCGTCGCGAGGCCGTCGCCGAACTGCGTCTCGATGTCGGCGACCACCCGGTCGTTGGCCGTGGCCGTCGTGCCGAGCACGGGCACACCCTCGGGCAGGAGATCGAGCAGCCGGCCGATGCGGCGGTAGTCGGGACGGAAGTCGTGACCCCAGTCGCTGATGCAGTGCACCTCGTCGACCACGAGCAACCCGACGCGCGCCGCGATCTTCGGCAGCACGTCGGCCGCGAAACCCGTGTTGGCGAACCGCTCCGGCGACACCAGCAGCACGTCGATCTCGTCGCGGTCGAGCTGACCCTCGATCTCCGCCCACGAGTCGCGGTTGTCGCTGTTGATCGTGGCGCTGCGGATGCCGCCCCGCTCGCCCGACGCGATCTGGTTCCGCATGAGCGCGAGCAGCGGCGACACGATCACGGTCGGCCCGGCGCCCTCGTCGCGCAGCAGGCGGGTCGCGACGAAGTAGACCGCGCTCTTGCCCCACCCGGTGCGCTGCACGACCAGCGCCCGGCGGCGGTCCTGCACGAGCGCAGAGATCGCCTCGAGCTGACCGTCGCGGAAGTCGGCCGTGGGCGAACCCACCAGGTCGCGCAGCGCCGCGGTCGCGCGCGTCTCGAACTCGGTCTCGGCCATGTCGAGCGACCGTACCCCCACGGTGGGACACCCGAGCCGTTCCCGGCAGCACCGGGCGAAACCGGCTTGGTTTCAGGTGCGCCGGGCGTCGCGGCCGCTCCCGGCCGATAGGGTCCGCGCCACCGGGCGAGCGAGGGGTGAGGCGGGAGCGCATGAGGCGGACGACGATCGTGGTGCTGGCCGTCGTCGGCCTGACCTTCGGCATCGCCGCGTGCGGTTCCGACGACTCGAGCGGCTCGTCGCAACGCTCGACGACCACCACGACGACGGACGCCGCCGCGGCGGCCGTGGCTCCGACCACCGACCTCGTGCTCGACCCGACGCACGACTACGGCAACCGCTACGCCGACGGCGTCCTCCCTGTCGGCGACGCCAAGT
>JBBQMI010000500.1:0-1590 GCA_038328825.1 Acidimicrobiia bacterium
CACCGGAGAGCTCCTCGGGGAGCTTGTTCGCCAATCCGGTGAGATCGAGCCGCTCGAGCGCCCGAGCCGCGCGTGCCTCGGCTGCGTCGGCGTCGACACCGCCGAGCACGAGTGGGAGCGCGACGTTCTCGGCGACGTCGAGCGGGGGAAGCAGACTCGGGCCCTGGAGCACCAGCGCGATGGGTCCGGGCCGTCCCGTCGCGCGGGTACCGAGCGCGGGCCAGGTGATCGAGCCCGTGGTCGGGGTCTCCAGTCCCGCGATCAAGTGCAACAGCGTGGATTTGCCGGAGCCGGACGGTCCCATGATCGCCACGCGATCGCCGGTCCGGATCTCACAGGTCGCGCCGTGGAGCGCGACCACGGCCGAACGCCCGGAACCGTAGGTTCGGCCGAGCCGGTCGCATCGAACGAGCGGTTCGTCGCTCATCGAGAGACCGTTCCGTCGCGTAAACCGATGATCCGGTCGGCGTCGTCGGCAAGGGCGCGGTTGTGGGTGACGACGACGACCGCGGTTCCGGCGTGCGCGCGTGCACGCAGCAGTCTGACGAGCTGCGCGGCGTTGGCGCGGTCGAGCTCGCCGGTCGGCTCGTCGGCGAGCACCACCGCAGGGTCGTTCGCCAGCGTCACGGCCAACCCGGCGCGGGCGAGCTCGCCGCCGGAGAGCTCGGAGGGATATGCACCCGATCGTCGCTCGACCCCCAGTTGTTCGAGCAGCTCTCCGACCGATTCCTTCGATGCACGGCGCGCGAGCTGACGAGCGAGCCGGACGTTCTCGGCGACGGTCAGGTGTTCGACGAGATTGGCGTTCTGGAACAGCACTCCGATTCGTCGGGCTCTGATCGACGCCCGTTCCGACTCGGGTCGACGCGAGAGCGCTTCGCCGGCGATGCGGACGAGGCCGCCGTCGGGCTCGTCGAGTCCGGCGAGGCACGCGAGCAGCGTCGACTTGCCCGATCCCGACGGTCCGGTGACGGCTACGACCTCACCGGCCTCGACGGTCATCGACACCCCACGCAGCGCGATCGTCTCGTCGTCACCCGCATGGTAGAAGCGGTAGAGCTCGCGGGCTTCGAGGGCGGCGGTCACGCCGCCCACGCGAACGAGTTGGTGACGGTCTTCCACGGATCGACGTTGTCGGACCCTCGAGCGCCGGACAACGTGAGGGTCACCAGTTTGCCGTTGCGCCAGAACTCGTACCGTTCCACGTCGAGCGCCACGCGCTTTCCCGTCACCGGATCGGGCGTCGACCCGGCGCGGTAGGTCACGAGCACCGCTGGTCCGGCCGTGCGATCGACGGTCTCGACCTTCACGAGCTGGAAGTTCGGGACGTCGCCGTGAAGGGCGGCGACTTCCGTCGTCTGCGCGCTCGCCGTGGTCGGGGCGGTCGGTGCGTTCGTTGCGGTTGCGGTGACCGAGTTGAAGTGATCGGTGAACGTCGTCGTGGTTCCGGCGGTCGAGCGGGCCCACCCTTCGGGGACGTTCAAGGAGTACCCGTCGGTCGCGGCTCGGTAGGGCACGAACGCCTGGTTGTCGGGGATGTCGCCGGGTGCAACGACTTCCGGCGCGTTGGGGTCGACGCTCCCTCCAGCC
>JBBQMI010000501.1:0-1585 GCA_038328825.1 Acidimicrobiia bacterium
GCCCGCGGCACGGTGGCGCACGATCATCGCGTCGATGCCCATCGCCTCGATCGTCTTCACGGTGTCGAGCAGGCTCTCGCCCTTCTTCACCGACGACGAGCTGACCGTGAACGACATCGTGTCGGCGGAGAGGCGCTTCGCCGCGGTCTCGAAGGAGAGGCGGGTGCGGGTCGAGTCCTCGTAGAAGAGGGAGACGACGGTCTTGCCGCGCAACGCGGGGACCTTCGGGATCTCCCGTGCCAGCACGTCGACGAACGCGTCGGACTGGTCGAGCAGCTCCTCGATGGCCGGCCGGTCGAGATCCTCGATGGAGAGCAGGTGCTTCACTCGCTGACCCCCGTTGCCGCTGGTCCCGTTGATTCCGTTGGTGCCCACAGCTCGATCGCGTCTTCGGTGACGTCGTCGGTCTCGCAGAGCCGGACCCGGACGTCCTCGTTCGCGCCCGTCGGCAGGTTCTTGCCGACGAAGTCCGCCCGGATCGGCAGCTCGCGGTGGCCGCGGTCCACGAGGACCGCGAGCTGGATGGCCTGCGGTCGGCCGAGCTCGGTGACCGCATCGAGCGCGGCGCGGATCGTGCGGCCGGTGAAGAGGACGTCGTCGACGAGGATCACGACCCGCCCGGTCACGTCGACGGGGACCTCGGTCGGGCCGAGGGGTTGCACCGGCCGCAGCCCGATGTCGTCGCGGTAGAAGGCGACGTCGAGCGCGCCGACCGGGACGTCGGTCTGCTCGAAGCTGCCGATCGCCTCGGCCAGGCGGCGGGCGATGGCGGGCCCGCGGGTGTGCAGCCCGATCAGGACGAGATCGTCGGCACCGTGATTGCGCTCGACGATCTCGTGCGCGATCCGGGTGTGGGCCCGGCGGAGGTCCGAGGCGTCGAACACTCGGGTCCGGAACACGAAACGACCCCCTGAGGAGGGGGTCGGCACATCGAGTTCTGGTGCGGCGCGGCGCGCCGGGCTCTCGGCCATGCTTTCCTCCGTGGGGCTCTCTCAGGAACCCCTTGACGGCGTGGGGCCACCGTAGCAGCCGCGACCGGTCAGAACGTGAAGCGGGTGGCGGTCGTCGGGAACTCCACTTCGGTCCACGCCAGCGCGGTCGTCGGCTGCAGGACGTACACCCCCGCGGCGTCGCCCATCGCACTCGGCCGGACGTCGTACTTCGGCTCGTAGAGCTCGTCGAACCGCTGGAGCGCGTCGTCGTGCGTCACTCGAACCGCGCGGCCATCGAGCACGCAGACCTCGTCACCACTCTCGAGGTGGACGACGATCTCGGGCCGGGCGAGCAGGTTCTGCCCCTTCACCGAGCCCGGGTCGGTCGAGAACCAGAGCTGGTCGTCCATCCACAGTCCCCAGACCGGCATCGCGTGCGGACGTCCGTCGGCGCGCACCGTGCAGACCCAGTAGTTCCGTGCTCGGTTCAGCCAGTCGACGACCGTGCTCCACGCCAACGCGGAGCCGTCGGCCGGCGCGTCACCGAGCCCGTAGCCGGGGGTCGTCTGCACCGGTCCCGGCGTGGGTTCCGTCTGATCGCTCACGCGTCTTCGGCTCCTTCCTCGTCAATGGATTCCTCGTCGATGCCCCCG
>JBBQMI010000502.1:0-1569 GCA_038328825.1 Acidimicrobiia bacterium
CGCCCGCAAGCGTGCGATCGAAACCGAGCAGCAGGGCATCCGGCACACGGTCGTGATGAACGGTGGCTCGGTCGAGGCCGGGTCGCTGGTCGCCGAGTTCCACGACGCGCTCCCGTTTCCCCTCACCGGCGACCAGCGACGCACGATCGACGAGATCCTCCACGACATGGCGTCCGACGCGCCGATGCACCGGTTGCTGCAAGGCGACGTCGGTTCCGGGAAGACGATCGTCGCGCTCACCGCGCTCCTCGCCGCGGTGCAAGGCGGGTACCAGGGTGTGCTCATGGCGCCGACCGAGGTGCTCGCCGAGCAGCACTACCTCTCGATCCAGTCGATGCTGGCCGGCCTGACGGTCCGAGCCGACGGGACGCTCACCGGTGAGCGACCCGTCACGACCCGACTGCTCACGAACCGCACGCCGGCCGCCGAGCGTCGGCGTCTCGTCGCCGAGCTCGACGCGGGGGAGTGCGACCTGGTCATCGGTACCCACGCGCTGCTCTACGGCGACGCGCCGATCCACCGCCTCGGCCTGGCGGTGATCGACGAACAGCACCGCTTCGGTGTGGAGCAGCGCGCCATGTTGCGCGCCCGAGGTGGCGAGGGCGCGCCCGTCCCCGACGTGCTCGTGATGACCGCCACGCCGATCCCGCGCACCGCGGCCTTCCTCATCTACGGCGATCTCGACAAGAGCGAGCTCCGGGAGATGCCGCCCGGTCGCACCCCGGTGACGACGACCTGGATCGGGCCCGACCCCGTGGCCCGGGAGCGGGCGTACGCCCTGCTGCGCGACGAAGTCGCCTCGGGTCGCCAGGCGTTCGTGGTGTGCCCGCTCGTGGAGGGCTCGCCCAAGATCGAGGCCAAGGACGCGACTACGGAGTTCGAGCGTCTCGGGGCCGAGGAGCTCGCGGGCCTGCGGCTCGGCCTGCTGCACGGCCAGATGAAGCCGGCGGAGAAGGAGGCCGGGATGGCTGCGTTCCGCGCCGGCGAGGTCGATGTTCTCGTCGCCACGACCGTGGTCGAGGTGGGCGTCGACGTCCCGAACGCGACCGTGATGATCGTCGACGGCGCCGAGCGCTTCGGGCTCTCACAGCTGCACCAGCTGCGCGGCCGTGTCGGTCGCGGTGGTGGTACGTCGTGGTGCTTCCTCTTCGGTGATCCGGCGACGTCCGACGGCGAGGCGCGGCTGCAGGCCATGGCCGACAGCACCGACGGCTTCCTGCTCGCGGAGCGCGACCTCGAGATCCGCGGCGCAGGTGAGGTGTTCGGCGAGAAACAGGCGGGGTTCGGCGACCTCAAGCTCGGTCGCATCCCGCGTGACGCGCGCTACGTGGAGTGGGCGCGCAAGGTCGCGGAAGAGATCCTCGACGACGATCCGGGCCTCGCCCGTCATGCACCGTTGCGCGAGGAGGTCGAGGACCTCCTCGGCGACGACGTCGAGTTCCTCTTCAAGAGCTGATGTCCTGCGACGGCGTTCGGGCGGCGTGACACGATCGGCCGTGATGGCGAGCGGTCGGGGGCTGCGGGTGATCGCGGGCGAGGCGGGCGGGTTGCGGCTAGTCGCGCCGAAGG
>JBBQMI010000503.1:0-1566 GCA_038328825.1 Acidimicrobiia bacterium
CGGGAACCCGACCTCTTCGGCCTCGAGTGCGAGCTCCTGGCCCGGGTACGTGC
Organism: Acidimicrobiia bacterium; assembly: GCA_038328825.1. Taxonomy (GTDB): domain Bacteria; phylum Actinomycetota; class Acidimicrobiia; order IMCC26256; family JANYLB01; genus JANYLB01. The sequence continues at coordinate 54 of JBBQMI010000503.1, forward strand.
GGAGACGCCGAACCTCCACATGATGATCCCGTTCGTGCGCACGCGATGGGAGCTCGAGGCCTGCCTCGACCTCGTCGACGCGAGCCCGCTCGGGCGCCAGCGCGGACTCCACCGCTGGATCATGGCCGAGGTCCCCTCCGTGATCTACCGCATCCCCGAGTACGCCGACCTCGGGATCGACGGGCTCTCGATCGGCACCAACGACCTGACCCAGCTGATGCTCGGCGTGGACCGCGACTCAGAGCCGTGCGCCGACCTGTTCGACGAGTCCGACGCTGCGGTGCTCGCGGCGATCCGTGACATCGTGACAGCAGCGAACGCCGCCGGGATGACCTCGTCGCTCTGTGGTCAGGCGCCGTCGACCCGACCCGAGTTCGCGGAGCACCTCGTTCGCTACGGCATCACGTCGGTGTCGGTGAACGCGGACGCCGTCGCAGCGGCACGTCGAACCATCGCGGCGGCCGAGCGACGTCTGCTCCTCGACGCGGCTCGCGCCTGACCGCCGTGACGCTGATGATCTCGGGATGAGCCGGTTCGTCGTCGATCCCGACGCGTCACAGGTGTGGATCGAGGGAAGCTCGTCGATGCACCCGATCCACGCCACCGCGACAGGCGTCTCGGGCTGGGTGGAGCTCTCCCGTTCCGGCGACGGGATCGCCCCGGACCCGCGCCTCGGCGGTGAGATCCGTGTGGCCGTCGACAGGTTGCAGTCCGGCAACGCGCTCGTAGACCGCGAGACGCGGCGCCGGATCGACGCGAGACGGCACCCGGAGATCATCGGGACCGTCACGACGGCCGACCGGGTCGGGACGGACCGTCTGGCGGTCACGGGCGATGTCTCGTTCCGTGGTGAGGTGCGAGGGGTGAGCGGGGAGATCGACGTGTCCGCGGAGGGGGATCGTCTCGTCTTCGAAGGTACCCAGACCTTCGACGTTCGGAATTGGGGGTTGCAACCGCCCCGTGTCGCCCTGCTGCGAGTGCATCCCGAGGTCCGCATCCGCATCCGCCTCGTCGTGGACCCGGCCGGTTGACGACGGTGCGAACGAACCCGCCGGCGGTATCGCGGGATGCGGTCGAGCTTCGACCCGATGAGCCGCTCGACACCACCGGCGGGAGGCGTGGGACCTTCGGAGACTGAGATGCCGGCGCAGCCTCCATCCTCGACCCCGCTGCGGTCGTCGGGCAGTGCGGAAGGTCACTCGTGTGGCGGGTTTCAGGACGTGACGCCCCGGTCGTCGTGCTCCGGTCGACGCCGGCGGCCACGACGGGCACGTTTGTGGATCGCGTCGGCGGCGAGCACCGCGGGTGCGGCGAGGACGGCGACGCCGAATGCCTCGGGCGGCGGCACCGCCTGGCCGAGGAGCGATGCGACCGGCGGGATGAACAAGAAGCCGGCGAGGGCGACGAGTTCGGCAGCAACTGCGCCGAGCAGCAGGCGGTTCGTGGCCCATCCCAACGCTCCGGGCCACCGGGTGGCGCTCCGGCAGGCGAACGCGTTCCCGGCTTGGCCGAT
>JBBQMI010000504.1:0-1543 GCA_038328825.1 Acidimicrobiia bacterium
TGGGTCATCCGCAGCATCGTTTCCTGCTCGATTCCCTTCGCGAGGCTCACGATCGGCAGCTCGGGGGAGATGAGCGGCCTCGCGGTGTCGAGGACGGCGCGCAGACCGTGCGACGGCACCCCGAGCACCACCGCGTCGACATCGGCGAACGCGGCTTCGATCGAGCCGGTGGCATGCAGTTCGTGCGGGAGCGCGATGCCGGCGAGGTACTCGGGGTTTTCGTGGTCGGTGTCGATCTGGCGCGCGAGGTCGGCGTCGCGGGCCCAGAGCACGGTGTCGGCGTTGGTCGCCGCGATCGCGGCCACGGCCGTCCCCCACGAACCGGCCCCCACGACGACCACCTTCACGACGCACTCCGTTTCGCCGGACGCAGCACCGCGGTCTCGGGACCCCGCACCCACCACGAGTCGTCGCCGTCGAGGAAGCCGACCGACGGATAGAGCTTCCGCGCGCGTGCGACCTCGGCGCAGATCGCGCGCATGATCCGGTCGGTGGCGTTCCGGATGTCGTCCTCGGGCGCCACGACGACCGGCTCGCCGATCGCCGCCACCTCGGCGACACCCCGCTCCCAGTGGGGCTTGCGACCCTTGAACATGAGTCGGTGCGCACCCCACAAGCCGACGGGAGTCACCCGGACCCCGCTCGCCCGCGCGAGGCGCGCCGTGCCCGACTTCCCGGGCATCGGCTCGAGGTCGAGCGAGATGGTGCCTTCGGGGAACACGGCCACGCACTCGCCGCGGTGCAGCGCGGCCACGGCGTCGTCGAGCGCGCCCGCAGCGGTGGCCGACCCGCGGGCCACCGGGATCTGGTGCGCGGCGCTCAGGAAGCCACCGAGGCCGGCCTTGTCGAAGAGCTCCGCCTTCGCGAGGAAGCGCACCCGGCGCTTGCGGCGATCGGCGACGTACGCGAGCGCGAGGGGGTCGAGGTACGAGGTGTGGTTCGACGCGAGGATCACGGGACCATGCCGCGGGATGTGCTCGGCGCCGTCGACGGTCCACCGCATCCCGTAGTGGAGCGCGGGGAAGAGCACCGCTCGCGCCGCGCCGTAGGCGAGGTCCATCAGGAGGCCGACGGTTCAGGCGATTGCGGCAGTTCGGGCACCGCTCGGTAGCATACGCACCGCTCATGCCGTCCGACCTTGCCTCCACCGGCGCCAACGCTGCGGCCCGGGCCGGGGTCGTGGTGCCGATCCGGGCCTTCGTCGGGGGTCAGGCCCGGCTCGTGGGTGCACTCGACGAGAACGCCCGGGCCGACCTCGGCCGCGAGCTCGCGACGCGCGTCCTCGCCGCCGCCACCCCCTTGCCCGTCGTCGTCGTGACTGATGCGCCCGAGGTGCGGAGCTGGGCCGAGCTCGCCGGTGCAGCCGCGGTGATCGGTGATCCGGGCGGGCTCGACGCGTCGGCTCGGGCCGGGGTGCAGTGGTGCCGGGACCGGGGCCTGCCGCGCGCGGTCATCGCGCACGCCGACCTGCCGTGGGCCCGGACGTTCGCCGGTGTCTCCCAGGACGGGTCGCGACCGATCGTGGTCGCGGTGCCGTGTCACC